>JBJFAO010000119.1:0-2504 GCA_051887955.1 Christensenellales bacterium | reverse complement strand
ATACATAGGGCTGGGTAACGTAGGTTGTTGCAAGCCGCCTGACAAACTGATAAGATAGCTTTTGGCCGTCTGCTCACCGAAACCGAGGCGGGATAGTATTTCATAGGCATAGCTTCCCTCCACGCTCGCAAGAGCCACCAATAAATGCATACTGTCTATTAGACTGCCCGAATATGAAGCGAAGGTCTCGGACAAACCCAAGACCTTCTTTGCATCGTTTGTTATATTGTTCATTTTCCCCCGCAATATACTACAATTTTTTTACCAATTCCTGCAGATATTTTTTCAATCCGACGTTTATCTCGTCGTTACGCAGAGCATATTCCACATTGGCTACTATGTATCCGAGCTTATCCCCGATATCGTAACGTCTTCCGTCGAAGGTATAAGCGTACACGGGATTTTCGTTAGCCATAAGCTCTATAGCGGTAGAAAGATAAATTTCTCCATTGGGCGCAGGCGGAGTCTGTTCTATATACCCGAAAATATCGGGGGTAAGAACAAATCTGCCCAGACTCGTCAAGCGTGAAGGCAATTCTTCTATTTTAGGTTTTTCCTTAAATCCTTTAATCTCCGTATAGTTGCCTTTTACCTTTCCGGGCACGACTACTCCGTATTTTGGACATTCTTCTCTCGGTTGTTCCTGAACGCCTACGATAGTCGAAGCGGTCTTTTCGTATGCGTCTATTAACTGTTTCGTCACAGGATTATCGGGATTATAGATAACGTCGTCTCCGAAAAGGACGGCGAAAGGTTCGTTCCCGACAAAGCTTTTACATATTTCTATCGCTTTTCCCGTCCCCCTCATTTCTCTTTGCCGAACATAAACGATATTGACCTTTTCTGCCAGCATATTCATTTTTTCTATATAACTATGTTTCCCGCTTTTTTCCAAAGCATACTCGACTTCAATGTTTCTGTCAAAATGATCGGCGATATTATTCTTATTGCGACCGAGAATAATGCACACGTCGGTTATACCGCTCATAGCGCATTCTTCTACGATATACTGAATACTCGGCACGTCAACTATAGGCAACATCTCTTTTGGCATCGCCTTCGTCGCCGGTAAAAATCTCGTTCCGTAGCCTGCCGCAGGTATGATGGCTTTAGTAACTTTTTTCAATTTCGTTCTCCTTATTTTGTATTTTTACTTCCATAACAATAAAATTATATTCCCTAAGCGTATAAAAATCAACCCTAAACTTTATTTTCGGAAAATGTAAAAAATAAATTGACTTTTTTCGACGAATGATATAACATATATATGCTTGCGTGCGAGGGTGGCGGAATTGGCAGACGCGCATGATTCAGGTTCATGTTGGTGACAGTGAGGGTTCAAGTCCCTTCCCTCGTACCATCCGATTACAAGCAAATATATCCGTGGTCGTGGCGGAATGGCAGACGCGTACGTTTGAGGGGCGTATGGTTAAACCGTGTGGGTTCAAGTCCCATCGACCACACCAACAAATCCACGCTTAATGCGTGGGTTTGTCATTTGGAGCACTTATGAATAAGGCCGTATCGGTAGGTATAAAACGTTTTTTATCGGGAAACATCGTCTGTTTTATTGCCTTCTTCGCCGCTTTGATTACGTGTTTTTTCGTAGTCCCCGATAAAGAATATCTCGACTATATCGATTTGCGCACGATAACATGCTTATTTTGTATGATGTCAGTAATAAGCGCTTTAAGAAACGTTGATTTTTTCAGAATTCTCGCATGCAAAATTATAAAAATTTTCGCTAATACGCGTTCTGCGATCACCGCGCTCGTATTCATCACTTATTTCGGTTCGATGCTTATTGCCAACGATATGGCGTTGATTACCTTCCTGCCCCTCGGATATCTCGTTCTTTCCTCCGCAGATAAAAAACGCTACATGGCTTTTACTTTTATAATGCAGAATATTGCCGCAAATCTGGGAGGCATGCTTACCCCGTTCGGCAATCCTCAAAATCTTTTTCTATACAATTTTTACAATATACCTACAGGCGAATTTTTCGGCATTATGTATATCCCTTTTCTCGCTGCGCTGTTATTGATTATTTTATGTTGCGTATTTGTAAAAAAAGAACCGCTGTCGCAATCCGCCGACTTTTTCCCCGACAAAAAACACAAATTAAAAACGTCGCTGTATCTCGCGTTATTTGCCTATTCGATAGTGATTGTATTCCGAGTCGTACCGTTCTGGACGGGGTTGTTTATGATACCGATCATTATTATCGCAGATAAAAAAGCTCTTTTGCAGGTCGACTATATGCTGTTGCTCACTTTTGTATTTTTCTTTATATTCGCAGGCAATATGGCGAGAATACCCGCGGTAAAAAACTTTATATCTTCCCTTACAGAAAGAGATACTCTTTTGACCGCGATAGCAAGCTGTCAGATTATAAGCAACGTGCCTTCGGCTATACTGCTTTCGTCATTTACCGACAATTATAAAGCGTTGCTTATGGCTGTTAATATTGGCGGATGCGGGACGCTTGTATCCTCTTTGGCAAG
>JBJFAO010000118.1:0-2510 GCA_051887955.1 Christensenellales bacterium | reverse complement strand
CATGGTTTTATCTTCCTTTACCGGCAACTCCAAAGTGGTTACCTCGACGATTTTTTTATTCAACGCCATTGAGAAAGCGTTGACGGTTGCTACGCCCACTCTTATCCCAGTAAAAGATCCGGGACCTATCGCCACTCCGAATACGTCTATATCGCTTATTTTAAGTCCGTTATTTTCCAAAAACGCGTCTATATCCGATAAAAGGATAGAGTTATGCTTCTTGCACCCTTTTTCACTGATATAATAATCGCTTTTATGATCGTTTTTTAACGCAAGAACGATATATTCCGTTGTAGTGTCAAGACAAAGCAATCTCATATTCTTATCCCCTTAAAGGAAAACTTTCTTTCATTTTCTCCGACGTATTCTATATCTACGGTAATCGTTTCACGCAAGTCGTCGAATTTATTCCATTCGATTATGCAAAGCGTATCTTCTTCGTACAGCAATTCTCTTAACCCGGTTTCTTCCAATTCGTCAGCACGCTCGATTCTGTACATATCGAAATGCCTGATTTTTATTCTGCCGGCGTATTCCTTCATAATCGTAAACGTAGGGCTCGTAACGATATCTTTTACTCCCAAAGCTTTGGCAATGCCTTTTGTAAAAGTGGTTTTGCCCGCTCCGAGGATACCGTTAAGCAAAACGACCTCTCCTCCGTGGAGTAACTCGGCAAACGATTCGGCGAGCAACTCCGTTTCTTTTTGAGTATGTACGACAATCTCGCACCCATCGCTTATCTTGAATTTTTTCCGATTGTTTTTTCTTTCGAATTTATCCGTTTTGAAAATATAACTGAATAAATAGCGCAATCTTTTATACAGCAATACGGTAGCGAGACTGTTTGCCGTTACCTTAACGGCGTTAAACGCAGCTATAAATCCAAGCAAATCTATTACCATTTTTCTCGGAACTCCCATATATATAGGCGTAAAAAGAATATTCCATAAAATCATGAAAACCATCCACGTCAGAATACCGGCTCCGATAGACGCCAACGCGCCCTTGAACGTCTTATGTTTAAGATAAATAAATCCCGATACCAGCACGTACGAACCGGTGGCAAGAACGTGCATCAATATCCCTATCGGACCGCCGCCCGCGCTAACGGTAACTCCCTGTATTACGCTGACGATAACGGTCATTATTATACCCGCAAAAGGACCGTACATAAACGTACCCAAAAAAATGGGTATATCCGCCATATCGTATTCCAAAAACGCTACCGCAGGAAAAATAGGGATATGAAAAGCGAGCGCGAGCGCAACCGCCAACGCGGTAAGAATGGCCATTCCGGCAATTTGCTTAGTATTTAATCTGAATATATCTTTCATAGCAGGAAAAGTATACAATGAAACCGCGGTTATTGTCAAATAACCGCGGACGTATACATAATAAATTTAGCTTATTTACGACCTAACCCTACTTATTTTGAGGTATATCGAGTATACTGTCAAAACCTCTCTTCAGATCCTCGTCCGTAGGTATATAATCGCTCATATTGCCGTCGTTAAACGCTTTATATGCGCTCATATCGAAATATCCCGTACCCGTGAGACCGAATAAAATATTCTTGGCTTCTCCGGTTTCTTTGCACTTCAACGCTTCGTCGATAGCGACTCTTATAGCGTGAGAGGATTCCGGCGCGGGGAGTATGCCTTCGCATCTTGCAAACATCTCCGCTGCCTCGAATACTTTAGTCTGTTCTACCGCGGTCGCTTCAATATAACCGTCGTGATAGAGTTTCGATATAATCGGGCTCATTCCGTGGAAACGAAGACCTCCGGCATGATTTGCCGACGGCATAAATCCGCAGCCTAACGTATACATCTTCATCAGCGGCGTCATTTTGCCGGTATCTCCGAAATCATATACGTATTTACCTCTCGTCAGAGAAGGACAGCTTGCCGGCTCGACCGCAATAAATCTCGTATTGTTAAGACCTTTGATTCTGTCTCCCATAAACGGAGCTATCAATCCGCCGAGATTGCTTCCGCCGCCTGCGCACCCTATCACGATATCGGGAACGACGCCGTATTTTTCCAACGCGACTTTGCACTCCATTCCTATGATGGACTGATGCATAAGCACGTGATCGAGCACGCTTCCCAAAACATATCTGCAGTTTTCCGTCTTTGCCGCTACCTCAAGAGCTTCGCTTATGGCGCAACCGAGACTTCCACCCGTTCCCGGGAATTCGGACAAAATTTTTCTTCCGACCTCGGTGGTATCGGACGGACTTGCAATTACTCTCGCGCCGTACGTGCGCATAACTTCCTTTCTCTGCGGTTTCTGCTCGCTGCTCACTTTGACCATATATACCGTCAAATCCAATCCGTAAAACGCGCACGCCATAGAAAGAGCGGTACCCCATTGACCTGCTCCGGTTTCGGTTGTAAGCTTCGTTATTCCCTGTTGCTTGGCATAATACGCCTGAGCCACGGCAGAGTTAAGCTTATGGCTGCCGGAAGTGTTATTACCCTCGAATTTATAATAAATATGTGCAGGAG
>JBJFAO010000117.1:0-2527 GCA_051887955.1 Christensenellales bacterium | reverse complement strand
GGTCCGAGCGGAACGGGTAAAGGAACGGTAATGAGCGAGGTGTTCAAGAGGGTGAAGGATTTGCATTTTTCCGTTTCCGCCACCACTCGCGCGCCGAGAGAAGGGGAAAAGGACGGAGTCAATTATCACTTTATTACCAAAGAAGAATTCGAGCGTATGATAAACGACGGAGAGATGCTGGAATATATCGAAAAGTTTTCCAACAGATACGGCACTCCCAAGCGCGCCGCGGAAAAACTGCTCGAAGAGGGCAAGGACGTGCTTTTGGAGATAGAGACTACGGGCGCGACCAACGTAAAAAGACTCATGCCCGAGAGCGTAAGTATATTTATCGCTCCGCCGTCTTTGTCGGAGCTATGGAAAAGGCTTACCGGCAGAAACACGGAATCGGAGGAGGAAGAGAGGGTTCGTTTTAAGACGAGCATAGAAGAAATAGAGTGCGCGAGAGGATACGACTACGTCGTGATAAACGACGAGGTGAGCGTTTGCGCCGAAACCATAGCGAGTATAATCGTTGCGGAAAGAAGCAAGACTTCGCGCAACGGCGATATTATAGACAAAATTCTCAACAACTAACGGAGGTATTGGATTATGATGATAGAACCGCCCATTGACAAGCTTATCAAAAAAGCGCCCTGTCGTTACGCGCTTGTATGCGGACTTGCAAAGAGAGCGAAAGAACTCAACTCGACAAAAATGCAGGAGCTCGAGGACGCTCACGTAAAGGCGATAAGCTACGCCGCCGAAGAAATTTATAACGGCAAGATAGAAATCAAAGTAGACTGATGAAAAAAACTGTTCTCGTGGGAGTAAGCGGAGGAATCGCCGCTTATAAGGCCTGCGAGCTGGTGAGCTTATTGAGAAAGCGCAACTACAACGTCAAGGTCGTGATGACAAAAAACGCAACGGAATTCGTTGCGCCTTTGACGTTCGAGACGCTTTCATGCAACGCGGTTATGACCGACGTCTTCGCCAAGAAAGAGGAGTACGACGTCAAACACGTCTCTTTGTCAAAAGAAGCGGATTTGATGGTGATAGCTCCGGCGACCGCCAACGTGATCGCAAAATTTGCATGCGGCGTTTGCGACGATATGCTTACCACCGTTTATTCTGCGTTTTCGAAACAAAAAATCGTCTGTCCCGCTATGAACGTCAACATGTACGAAAGCGATGCCAACGGGCAGAATCTGAAGACGCTCGAAGAGCGAGGAGTCAGGATAATAGAACCCAACGTCGGATTCCTTGCCTGCGGAGACGTGGGCAAAGGCAGAATGGCGGAAGCCGTCGAAATTGCCGACGCGATAGACGAAATTTTGACTCCGCGGAAGGATTTTCGCGGCAAAAAGGTTTTGATTACCGCGGGAGCGACGGTAGAAGACATTGACGGCGTCCGGTTTATCAGCAATTATTCCTCCGGTAAGATGGGAGTCGCGCTTGCGGACGCAGTCACCGAAAGAGGAGGGAAGGTCGTTTTTATACGAGGCAATATGAGCGTACCCGAACCCGAAGGGTGCGAAATAGTGAGGGTAAAATCCACTCTCGACATGCTCGAAGCCTGCAAAAGCCGGTTTCCGGAATGCGACGTCGCGATAAAAGCCGCCGCCCCGGCGGATTATCGGGTTGCGGAAAGGTTTGACAATAAGATAAAATCCGATTGCCTTAAGCTTGAATTCGTAAAGAATCCGGATATAGCGAAAGCTCTCGGAGAAATGAAGGGAGAGAGGAAGCTCGTTGCGTTTGCGGCGGAGACGGAGGATTTGATAAAAAACGCAAGTCTTAAGCTTGAAAAAAAGAACGCGGATATGATTGTCGCCAACGACCTGACGGAGGAGGGAGCCGGTTTCGGCGTCGATACCAACGTCGCGACTCTTCTGTATGCGGACGGCAGGATGGAAAGTCTTCCCGTAATGGATAAAAGAGTGCTGGCGCACTGTATTTTGGACGGGATACTCACGTTATGATATACGAAGTAATCGTCGACGTAAGCAATTCCGAAGTGGACAGAGTTTTCGATTATTCCGCCGACGTCGCTTACGAGATCGGTACGAGGGTGAAGGTTCCTTTCGGCAACAGGACTACCGAGGGTTTCGTTATAGGGACAAAGGAAAGCACAACAATCAAGACGAAAGAAATTATTTGCGCTCTCGACGATTTTACTGCGATAAGCGCGGATCTTATACCCCTCGTAAAATACCTTAAAAAAGAAAAAAATCTGAGACTTATCGACGGACTTCGTCTGTGCGTTCCGAGCGGCTTGCGTGGGGCGGGCATAAGAAAAAAGACCGTCGGATACGTAGAGCTTGACGTGTGCTACGACGTAGCTTTGCCGTTGCTGTCGAAAAAAGCCGTCAAACAAATCGCCCTTCTGAAACGACTTTCCGAGGGGGGAGAATACGCGAAAGCTCTTATAGACGAATACGGCGCGTCCGCATTGAAAGCTCTTACGGACAAAGGTATAGCGCACAGAGAGGAAAGAGCTGTAAGAAGAAAACCCTACGAAGGGTTCGTGCTTGAAAAAAAGGAAATA
>JBJFAO010000116.1:0-12673 GCA_051887955.1 Christensenellales bacterium | reverse complement strand
CCGTAAAGGGCTATCGATAATTGCGGATGAATAAAATTAAGGGGATGTCGCGTTAAGCGCATAAACGGCTAAAAAATAAATAATTATGCCAAAAAAACGGCTTGAACTATAGTGTTTTAAGCCGTTTTTATATTATATTGCATAAAAAATGTTTAACGCGACAGCCTCTTTCCTTTTAATTGTCCATTCCGCAGGGGAATGATTTTTCAATTAACGCTTTATCCTTTTTCACCGCCTCATAGTAGCGGTAACCGCCTGCAAAGTTGTATGCTTCAAACCCATTGCCCGTAAGTATCCGGCAGGAAATATAACTGCGAAGTCCGCTTTGACAGATGACGTACACAGGCTTTGTTTCGTCAAGCTCAATCAGCCTTTCACGCAGTTCGTCCACGGGAATATTTTTAAAACCTTCAATATGTCCCTTTGCAAATTCATCTACCGTTCTTGTGTCAAGCAAAGTTACTTTATTATCGTTTAATAGTCTTTGCTCATCCTCAATATACCACTGTTTAACTATTCCGTCTTTTATATTTTCTATCATAAACCCTGCAATATTGACGGGGTCCTTTGCAGATGAGTATGGCGGTGCGTAAGCGAGGTCAAGCTCTGCAAGCTCATACGCATTAAGACCTGCACAAATTGCCGTTGCAATCACGTCTATACGCTTATCCACGCCGTCGTAACCGACAATCTGCGCACCTAATAATTTATAGGTACTTTTTTCAAACAGCACTTTCATAGTCATAGTTTTTCCGCCAGGATAGTAGCCTGCGTGACTCATTGGTGATAAAATTACTTTGTCGTAATCTATCCCTGCCTGCTTTGCGGTGTTTTGGTTAATACCCGTAGACGCCGCAGTCAATCCGAAAACTTTGATAATGAAACTGCTCTGACCACCTGAAAAATTGCTTTCTTTACCACAGATATTATCTGCCGCAACCCTGCCCTGCTTGTTGGCTGGACCGGCAAGGGATATCAACGCGACGTTTCCTGTTACAATATTTTTAATCTGCACGGCGTCGCCCACGGCGTATATATCGTGGATTGAAGTTTCCATTCTCTCATTCACAACGATACTTCCCTTTATTCCGAGTTCCAGCCTTGCCTCTTGTGCAAGTCGTGTATCGGGCAAAACGCCTATTGCAAGTATAACCATATCTGCCGTTAAGCTGTTGCCATCTTTAAGTTTAACTTGCGTGTTTCCATCAGACTCTTCTATTCCCTTCACCCTGCGGTTTAGAAGTAGTTTTATTCCCTTTCTTCTCACCTCTGCGTGAATAAAGGAAGCCATATCGTAGTCGAGCGGAGTTAACAGCTGTGAACCTCCCTGAACGATAGTCACATCCATTCCGAGTTCTTTGAGATTTTCCGCAACCTCAATACCGATAAAGCCGCCGCCTGCAACAACAACGGATTTAGGTTTATTCTCTTCAATATACTGTCTAATGGCAAGCGTATCTTCCACAGTGCGAAGTGTGAACACGTTGCCTTTTGACACATTTTCAAAAGGCGGCTCGATGGCTTTTGCCCCCGTGGAGATTAGAAGTTTATCATAATTTTCTTCAAACGTTATACCGCTTACAAGGTTTTTAACCGTAACGCTCTTGCGGTCGGGATTGATTGAAATAACTTCGTGTTTAACACGCATATCCACACGGAAACGGGAGTAAAAGCTTTGTGGCGTCTGCAAGGTTAAATCACCTTTATCCTCGATCACCCCGCCTATATAGTAGGGTAATCCGCAATTTGCATAGGATATATAACCTGACTTTTCAAAGACTACTATCTCCGCCTTTTCGTCAAGCCTGCGTATTCTCGCCGCAGCCGTAGCGCCGCCTGCTACGCCGCCTATTATTACGACTTTCATTTATTTTACCACCTTTCCGCTATATGCGGATATACCCCCTATATTTTTAACGTTTGTATAACCTATTTGTTTCAAATATGCAACTACCCTTCCGCTCCTTCCCCCGCTTAGGCAGTAGACGAAGACGGGCGTATTCTTATCACATACAGTATCTTCAATCAATCCTATTTTGTCAAGGGGTAAATTGATACTGTTTTCGATATGACCATTACGGTACTCATCCACCGTCCTCACGTCAAGCAAAACCGCGCCTTGCATTGAATTAAATTCCGCCACTCCGTCATTAATGTCCGATGAATGTAAAAATGAAAATATTCCCATAGTTTTTCCCCCTCAAAGCATTGCAAGAATATCTTCTTTGGGCTTTGCACCGACGGAGATATTTACAACCTTTCCGCCTTTAACTACCGCCAAAGCAGGTAAGCTCATGACACCGAACTGCGCCGCGAGTTCCGACTGCTCATCCACGTTGATTTGTCCGACCTTAATATCCTCTCTTTCTTCGGCAATAGCTGAAATAACAGGCGCCACAAACCGACAGGGACCGCACCAATCGGCATAAAAATCCATAAGCACGGGCTTTTCAGAGTTGTATACTTCATTCACAAAATTTTCTTTATTTATCTTTATAACAGACATTTCCGTCCTCCTTTGTCTTTTACCCCTTGATTATAGCCCTTAATTAAAAATAATTCTGTGACAAAATCACTATTAATTTAATGTCACAAAATAAAAAATACTTAAAGGCGAAAGAGTAAGTTATTATAAACTCCAAAATTTTGATAAAATTACCATAAAATTTTATCCGTAAATAATATCATTGACAACAAAAAATACGAGCCGTTAAAAACAACGGTTCGTATTTTTCTTATTTGGTCTACCTGACTGGATTCGAACCAGCGGCACCGAGCGTCGGAGGCTCGTGCTCTATCCAGCTGAGCTACAGGTAGGCGTTTATAAATTAGGATCGGCGTCAAGAGTAAGGTCCGACGGTCCGACTCCTTCTTTTATCGCATAATATGCCGCTATGCCTATCATGGCGGCGTTATCCGTGCAGAGTTTTTTTGAGGGCAGGTATACTTTTATCCCTCTTTTTTTACATTCGGATAGGAGCTTTTCGCGAAGAGCGGTATTAGCCCCTACGCCTCCGGCAAGAGCGATAGCCTTGTATCCCGTTCGTTTTTCCGCGGCGATAGCGTTGTCCGTCAACATGTTTACGGCACAATTCTGAAAAGAACACGCTACGTCCGATTTGTTTACGGCTTCCCCTCTCGCTTCCGCATTATGAACGTAGTTTATTACTGCGGTTTTTATGCCCGAATAAGAAAAATTGAGGTGTTTTTCTCCTTTGAAAGGTCGAGGCATTTTTACGCAATCCTTTCCGCTTTTCGCACAAGCCTCTATCTGAGGTCCTCCGGGATAGGGAAGTCCGAGCACTCGCGCGACCTTGTCGAAAGCTTCGCCCGCGGCGTCGTCGGTAGTCTGCCCCAATACTTCCATCTCCGAATATCCCTTTACCTCTACGATTGCCGTATGTCCGCCGCTCGCAAGTAAGCATAAAAACGGCGTTTTTAAGTCGTCGTATTCGATAAAATTGGCATAAACGTGTCCCTTTATATGGTCAATCGCCATAACGGGAACGTCCAACGCATAAGCCAATGCTTTCGCGTACGAGACGCCTACCAGCAATGCTCCCAACAACCCCGCTCCGTACGTTACGGCAATTATTTCGACGTCTTTTATCGCTATCCCCGCTTCCTTGAGCGCAGATTCAACCAGATTGTCGATAGCGAGCACGTGATTTCTGGAGGCTATTTCGGGTACGACTCCGCCAAACCTTTTGTGTATTTCGATTTGGGTGGAAATGAGATTCGACAAAAGCTTTTTACCTCTGTATACGGCAACCGCCGTTTCGTCGCAGCTCGACTCTATCGCAAGCAGAATAAAGTCGTCGCGACCTCTTATCGCCTCCCATTTTTCAAGACTTCTTTCGTAATAACCCATCATATCCTCTTAAGGTATTCTATGATAAAAGCTCCTATATCTCCGTCCATCACCGCGTTTACGTTGGTGTTTTCGTAATTCGTCCTGTGATCCTTTACCAAAGTATACGGGCAGAACACATAACTGCGTATCTGGCTACCCCATTCTATCTTTTTGAGTTCCCCTTTTATACTTTGCGCCTCTTCAAGTCGCTCTCTCTCTCGCAATTCGGTAAGCTTGCCGATAAGCATTTTCATCGCCGTTTCTCTGTTCTGAATCTGGCTTCTTTCATTCTGACATTGAACGACTATTCCCGTAGGAATATGAGTTATTCTCACCGCGCTGTCCGTCTTGTTTATATGTTGTCCGCCAGCTCCTCCGCTTCTGTACGTATCGACGCGCAATTCCTCGGAATTGATTTTTATATCGCTCTCCTCGGTTATTTCCGGCATAACCTCAAGACTTGCAAACGAGGTATGCCTTCTCTTGTTGGCGTCAAACGGACTTATCCTCACGAGGCGGTGTACGCCCATCTCCGCTTTGAGATATCCGTATGCGTTGTCTCCGTTAACCATAAAAGTAACGCTCTTTATTCCTGCGTCGTCGCCGGCAAGCTTGTCCAATTCCTTTACCGAATATCCATTGCGCTCGGCATATCTGACGTACATACGGTAGAGCATCTCCACCCAGTCCTGAGCTTCCGTCCCGCCGGCTCCCGCATGCAACGTCAATATAGCGTTGTTTGCGTCGTATTTGCCGTTCAACAGAGCCTCTATCTGCATTTCTTCCACTGCTTTCGCGGTAGCGGCAACCTCTTTTCTGACGTTTTCGACTTCGCTTTCCTCGTCCATTTCTTCAACGAGCTCCACCAAAGCGTAGGTATCCTCCACTTTTTTTATAAGGTCGGTGGCTTTCTTGACTTTTTTAGTGCAAACGTTGATACGACGGTTGATTTCCTGCGCCTTCTCCACGTTTTGCCAAAAATCCTCTCCGTTTTGAACAGCGTTAAGCTCTTCGATTTCCTTTTTGAGGCTTTCGACTTCCATAGCTTCCGCCACGTCGTCGGCTTCTTTGCGCAATTTTTCCAACTGCGTCTTTTCGGAATAAAAATCGACCATCGGATTACCTCTTGTTTTTACAGCAGTCCTTATACTTTTTTCCGCTTCCGCACGGGCAGGGATCGTTGCTGAATATCCCAGCTTTGTGTTCGTTGCGTTGTTTTACCTGCGCCACAAACGCGTTCCTTCTTTCAACGACTGCGTCGATGTCTATATTGCACAGAACCAATGCTACGTTAGTCTGAATATTGTCTATCATTTCGTTAAACATATCCGCGCCCTCGCGCCTGTACTCTATTACCGGATCGCGTTGTCCGAGACCGCGCAGCCCAATGCCCTTACGCAATATATCCATATTGTCTATATGGCTCATCCAGAATTTATCGACCGTATTCAAAAGTACGTTGCGCTCCGTCGTGCGGAAATCTATGCCGTTCTTTTCGGCGTATTCCAGCTTCTCGTTGTATTGACGAACCGCTTCGTCGTTTACCGCGTCTATTATGCGTTGATAATTTCTGTGTCCTACCAGTTCTTTCGTCACAAAACCGCTCCCGTTGTGCAAAACGCGCTGTTCCAACGCCTTATTCAGCGCGTCGTAATCCACGGTCGTTTCGTCGCCGCCGGAAAAGTCTACGTATTGTAAAACGATTTCGGATATCAACGGTTCGATATACTTAATAACCTGCTCGTGAACGTCCACACCGTTAAGAACCTTGTTGCGTTCGCTGTATATTACCTTGCGCTGTTCGTTCATAACGTCGTCATAGTTTAAGACGTATTTTCTTCTCTCGTAGTTGGCTTCTTCGCACCTTTTCTGCGCCGATTCTATCATTTTCGATATAGCCGGCACCTGCAGCATCATGGAATCGTCCCCTCCGGACAGCGTACTCAGAATGGACTGCAATCTGTCCCCTCCGAAGCGACGGAGAAGGTCGTCCTCGAACGAGAGGAAGAAACAGCTGCTCCCTTCGTCTCCCTGACGTCCGCTACGTCCGCGGAGCTGGTTGTCGATTCGACGGGATTCGTGACGCTCGGTGCCTATGACTCTCAGCCCTCCGAGAGCTTTCACCTCCGCCTTTTCCTTGTCGGTCTCTTCCTTGAATTTTTCCACGAGGGAGTTGTAATGCTTACGAGCGGAAATTTCTTCCTGAACGGTAAGGGTGTTGAACGCGCTCGCAACGCTTATCAATTCTTCCGCGTAGCCTTCTTTCGCCATCTGTTCCTTGGCAAGATATTCCGGGTTTCCTCCGAGAAGAATATCCGTTCCTCTACCCGCCATATTAGTAGCGATGGTAACAGCTCCCACCTTACCCGCCTGAGCGATTATGCTCGCTTCTTCGGCGTTGCTCTTTGCGTTAAGCACTCTGTGCGGTACGCGCTTCGCTACAAGTTTCCTGCTGAGAAGTTCGCTCACCTCGACGTTTATCGTACCGACCAAAACGGGCTGTCCCGTTTCGTGAACCTTGATTATCTCTTCGATAACGGCGTCGTATTTAGCCTCTTTCTTTGCGAAAATTCTGTCCGCTTCGTCCTCTCTTATTTGCTCCCTGTTGGTGGGAATTTCCACCACGTCGAGATTGTATATCCCTTTGAACTCGGCCTCTTCAGTAAGAGCGGTACCCGTCATGCCGGAAAGCTTGTTGTACATACGGAAAAGATTTTGGAACGTTATCGTGGCAATGGTGCGGTTTTCTCTCTTTACCCTCACGTTTTCCTTAGCCTCTATTGCCTGATGCAAACCCTCCGAATAACGGCGTCCCGCCATTTTTCTTCCCGTAAATTCATCCACTATCACCACTTCGCCGTTTTCGACGATATAGTCCTGATCGCGCGCCATTACGAAATTGGCTCTCAACGCGTTGTTTATTTTCCCCGCCAAATCGGCGTTCTGCGCGTCTCCGAGATTGTCGAGACGGAAAAATCTTTCGGCTTTTTCCACGCCCTGCTCGGATAGATAAATATGTTTGTCCTTTTCATCCAGCACGTAGTCGTCGGAACGGAGAGTTTTGGTAAACCTCTGAACGGTCGCATAAATTTCTCCGCTTCTTTCGGCAGGCGCTGATATTATGAGAGGGGTGCGAGCTTCGTCTATCAATATGCTGTCCACTTCGTCCACTATCGCAAAATTGTGTCCTCTCTGCATCACTTTATTGAGATTGGTCGCCATGTTGTCTCGCAGATAATCGAATCCCAATTCGTTGTTCGTACAGTACGTTACGTCGGCGGAGTATGCCTCTTTCTTTTCCTCGAAGCTCATATTCGGCAGAATACATCCTACCGTCATACCCAAAAAGCGGAACACTTTGCCCATCCACTCCGCGTCGCGCTTGGCAAGGTAATCGTTAACGGTAACGATATGCACGCCCTTACCGCTCAGCGCGTTGAGGTATGCGGGGAGCGTCGCTACGAGCGTTTTTCCTTCGCCGGTCTTCATTTCGGCTATTCTGCCTTGATGAAGGACTATACCGCCTATTAGCTGAACGTCGAAATGGCGCATGTTAAGAACTCTCAACGAACCCTCTCTCACCACGGCGAAAGCGTCGGGCAGAACCTCGTCGAGAGAAGCTCCGTCCGCCACTCTTTTTTTAAGAACGGCAGTCTGTCCTACCAATTCTTCGTCCGTCATAGCGTGGTATTTTTCTTCGAGAGCGTTTATCTCCGCCACGGTTTTGTTAAGCTTTGCAAGCGTTTTTTGTCTGTCTCTTTTGAATAAAAAACTGATTAAACCCATACGGCTCCTTAAATTTTTCGATTTATTCCCAACTATAATAACGTTGAAATACTGCGCTCGCAAATCCTTGCGAGCAGGTTTCCTCGCTTGTATTATATCACAAATCTTTTGCTATAACAACTCTATTATATATAAAAAACAGCCGTACTTACCGTACGACTGCTTGTATAGGTAAATAAATGTCGAAAAAGATTTATCTCTCCTCGCGGAAATAATTGACGCCGAGAGACTGCGGGGGCTGACTCTCTCTCTTGTTTATTATGCTCGACACTATGAGAACGACCAAAGTGACCAGGTAAGGAACGAGCTTGATAAGCTCCTTCTGCGCGAAACTGACCATCGCGCCGAAGGTAACGAGTCTTTCCGGCAAAATATACAATGCTCCGAACAAAATGGAACCCAAAATCCCCAAATCGGAACGCCATACCGAGAAAATAACCAATGCTACCGCAACCCAACCGAACGCTTCTATCTGGTATTCGACGTTGCCTCCGAGATAGTCCATAATGAAGAACAGTCCTCCCATACCGGATATCGCAGCGCCGATAATGGTGGCTATATATCTGTATTTCGTCACGCTTATTCCGGCTGCGTCGGCAGTGGCGGGATTTTCGCTTACAGCCCTAAGGTTCAGTCCTATGCGCGTTTTTCTGATAACGACGGCTACGATTATCGACACTATTATTGCCAGATATACGAGCGTGCCGTGACTCAAAAACAAATTTCCGAACCATCCGAGCTTAGATGCGCACGGAAAACCCTGTCTGAAGAAATCCGCGGCTACGTTGAAGTTGGCTTTTTCGATGCGAGTCATAAAGAACATATTGACGCCAACGCCGAAAGTGGTAACGGTAAGTCCCGTTACGTTCTGATTGCAACGCAACGTAACCGTAAAGAAACTGAACAAAAGCCCCGTGAGTCCCGCGAACAAAATAGTCATAAGTATGGGAATGATTACGGCTAAAAATCCGTTAATCTGACTTATGTCGGACAAAGAGCGCAAGTACAAGGACTCGCCGAGGACTCCGCCTACCGCACCGATACACATAATACCGGGCGTGCCGAGGTTGAGGTGTCCGCTCTTTTCCGTAAGAATCTCTCCGGTAGCACCGAACATATAAATACTGCTGAATCTTATAGCTCTTTGTATAAAATCGAGAAACGCCATTATTCCGCCACCTCCTCTGCTCCTGCGGAAACCGCGACTTCGGCTTTCTTTCCGCCCTTTCCTTTGCCGTTCAACAACGCCTTTACCTTGTCGGGAAGTTTAATCTTTATCTTGTAATTTACCAAAAATTCGCTCGCTATTACGAAGAAGAAGAACACGCTCGTAATAATATCGGGGAATGCTCCCGGCATATCGAGAGCCGACGCCACCTGCGCCGAACCCTGATCGAGGAACGCCACCAAAAACGACGCGCCCGCCATCATAATCGGATCGAAATGAGCAAGCCAGCTTACCAGAATAGCGGTAAAACCGCGTCCGCCGACTATAGTCGTGCTTATCGTATACGTAGAATCGCCGACTATAAGCCAACCGGCTATACCGCATAACGCGCCCGATAAGACCATAGTGCGGATAATAACTTTTTTTACGTTTATACCGATATATCTGGCGGTGTTAACGCTTTCTCCGACTACGGAAAGTTCGTATCCGTGTTTACTATAACGCAGATATACGAAGCACAAGGCGGTTACAACCGCAACAATAATTATCGTGGGAATGTACGGCAT
Source organism: Christensenellales bacterium (assembly GCA_051887955.1). Taxonomy (GTDB): domain Bacteria; phylum Bacillota; class Clostridia; order Christensenellales; family DTU072; genus CAG-1782. Next base: position 3,300 of record JBJFAO010000116.1, on the reverse strand, counting down.
ATTGCCTATTCGGGGAAAACGACCGTAGCGTATGGGATCGAGTTTGCCCGAACCGGATTTTACCCATTCGTTTATACTATAGGATATAAGCCCCATAGCTATATAGTTCATCATAAGAGTAAACAGCGTTTCGTTGGTATTCCACTTTGCCTTGAACAACGCGGGAATAACCGCCCAGACCGCGCCGCCGACGATACTCGCCAGCATCATGATTATTATCAGCAATCCGTCGTTAACGACGCCGCCGAGATATTTCATGCATACCACGCACATAAGCGCGCCCATAAGAACCTGACCTTCCGCGCCTATATTCCAGAATTTCATTTTGAACGCCGGCGTAACGGCAAGAGAAATACAGAGGAGTATCGCCACCGCCTCGAAAAGGTTTACTATTCTTCTCGGAGTGCCGAACGTACCGTTAAAAAGCTCCTTAAAAAACGTTCCGAAGCTACCCGGACTTATTATCGTGCAGATTATCGCGCACACGATAAGAGCCAATACGATAACTCCCGCTTTGCACACCGCCGATAACCATTTCGGAGCGTCCGTCCTTTTAGATATGTGGAATAACGGTTCTCTATGCGTTGATTTATTATTGCTCATCGTTACTCTCCTTCTTTTGTTCTGTTTCGTCGCTTGTCTTTCCCGTCATCATAAGACCTATCTCGTCCTTCTTAGCCTTTCTTCCGTCTACTATGCCGGTAATCTTTCCCGCGCAAACGACCATTATTCTGTCGCACAGCTCCATCAAAACGTCGAGGTCTTCTCCCACGAAGATTACCGCGACGCCCTTTTCCTTTTGCTCGTTAAGCAAATTGTATATAGTGTAAGAAGAATTTATGTCGAGACCTCTCACGGGATACGCCGCCATAAGTACGGTAGGAGCGGAAGCTATTTCTCTGCCTACGAGCACTTTCTGCACGTTACCTCCGGACAAACGTCTTACGGGAGTACGGGTGCTCGGCGTTACGACTTCGAGCTCCTCCACGATATTGTTAGCGAGGTTTTTCGGTTCTCCTCTGTTGAGGAACATCGTCTTTCCTTTGCGATAGGAACGAAGCATCATATTGTCTATAATATCCATGTTCCCCACGAGCCCCATGCCCAATCTGTCCTCGGGCACGAAGGAAAGCTTTACGCCCAATTCTCTTATCTGAACGGGAGTCTTACTGCGTAAATCCACCTCTTCGTTATGCTTATTGGGATCGTAATAATATATATCTCCGTCGGTAAGCTTCTGCAAACCGGCTATAGCCTCGAGAAGCTCTCTCTGTCCGCTGCCGGCGATACCGGCTATACCGAGTATCTCTCCCGAACGCGCCGTGAAAGAAACGTCGTCCAGAACCTTTATTCCGTCGTGATCCACCGAGCTTATGTGCGAAACTACCAATCTGTCCATAGGATTAACGGGGTCGGTTCTATTTATGTTGAGGGATATCTTCTTTCCAACCATCATTTCGGTAAGTTCTTTTTCGGTAGTTTCGGAAGTGTTTACGGTAGCGATATGCTCGCCTTTTCTCAAAATCGCCACTCTGTCCGATATTTCCATAACCTCGTTCAGTTTGTGCGTAATAATGACTATCGACTTGCCGTCTTCACGCATTTTTCTCAATACGTTGAACAATTTATTGATTTCCTGCGGGGTAAGAACGGCTGTCGGCTCGTCCAAAATAAGTATGTCGGCGTTTCTGTACAGAACCTTTATTATTTCTACGGTCTGTTTTTCGGAAACAGCCATTTCATATACTTTTTTCTTAAGATTTATTTCAAATCCGTATTTTTTGGCTATCTGCTCGGCTCCGGCAATGCTGTTTTTACGCAGCCAGTTAAACCTGAGCACGTCCCAAAACCTCAAAAACGGAGCGCAGACGCAACGTAAAAACGTAATAAAACGTTTCTTTCCGTCGTTATCGTCTTTTGCTTCGTCTTTAATACGGTTTATTCTCTCTTTAACGGTGGGATAAGGATTGTCCTCTCCCAAAATGATATTATCTGCGGCGGTGAATACGTCCACCAGCTTAAAATGCTGATGTATCATACCTATATGATGCGAAAACGCGTCCTTCGGAGAACGTATCACGACTTCTTTTCCGTCGATAAAAATCTGCCCTTCGTCGGGAAAATATATTCCCGAAATCATATTCATAAGGGTAGTCTTTCCGCTTCCGTTTTCCCCGAGTATGGAAAGTATTTCTCCTCTCCTTACGTCGAGATCAACGTTTTTGTTGGCGACTACTTCGCCGAAATATTTACTTATACCTTTTAATTGTATTGCGACAGGATTCAAAAGAACCTCCGTGTAATCTGTGAGTTTTAATTTATTTCGCCCTATAAAAACGAATACAGGTGGAGCAAAATTGCTCCGCCTGTACTGCGTTGTTTATCGGATTATTAATATATGGAGTTAAGAAGAGTAATTCCGTCGATAGTGATATCGAAATAAGGAGCGGAACGATATTTAGACTCTGCGAAGTATCCGTCTACGATAGCTTCGGTTTCCTTTTCATAATCACCCATGTCGTCTACGTCGGCAAGGTAAGTTGTGAGCTTGCTGTTGCTAACGGTGAAGTTGTTGCAATCGAACACTTTGATTTCTCCGGAAACGAGTTTCGCTTTTACTTCGTCCAATTTAGCCTGAGTTCCTGCAGCGGCTGCGGGACCTACGTCGGTGAGAAGTACCGATCCGGTGCTGAGGTCGCCGGGCCAGTCAACTTTGATTTCGGTGCCGTTTACGGCGCAGCCTACTACGTATTCATAGTAAGGAGCCCAGTTGATTCTGGAAGAAACGATGAAGGTGTTGGGACAGCTATCCACGGTGCTTCCGTTGTAGCTTACGTTGGGTACGCCTTTCTCTTCGCAAGCGTCAGGAGCGCCCATGGAGTCGGCATGCTGGGAGATTATCGCGCAACCTCTGGAAATAAGAGTATCTGCGCCTTCCTTTTCGGCGGTAACGTCGTACCAGGAACCGGTAAAGGTTACGTCCATAACTACGTTGGGAACGATGGATTTAACTCCGAGATACCAGGAAGTATATCCGCTGACAACTTCTGCGTAGGTATAAGCTCCGATGTATCCCAACTTGATGTTTCCGTTGGCGTCCTTGTTGGCGTCGGTTATTTTTCCGGCAGCGACCATTTCTTGAAGTTTCATACCTGCGGCTACGCCTGCAAGATAACGTCCCTGATAGATGGAAGCGAAAGCGTTGTAGTAGTTGCCGTATTTAGCGGTATGAGCCTTGGTTCCGGTAGCGTGGCAGAAACGAACGTCGGGATATTCCCAAGCGGCCTGCATAAGATATTG
>JBJFAO010000115.1:0-2544 GCA_051887955.1 Christensenellales bacterium | reverse complement strand
CTGAAAGACAAGTCCAAATATAAGATAGAAGCCGACGTCGGGTATAACGACGGTTCCGTTCCCCTCGAAGAGGGCGCGTCGTACGTAAAGAGTAAATACAACGAAGCCAATCTCGGCAAAAACGACTTTATCGGCACGATAGAGATTCCTAAGGTGAGCGACGAGCCGTTCAATATGGAAATAACCACCGACATAAACGTCAAGGACAATTCCCTCAATCTTGCCAACGTTCTGATAAGGAACGCTACCGGCTCCGATTTTATATCGGCATACTATAAGAGCGGTACGGTTTATCTCGACGCGACGGGCTTCCACGAATGGCTCGACGGGGCGGTAGACCTTACGGCGTTCAACCTTCCCAAGGCGTATCTCGACAATATCGATTTGAGCAGACTGATATCCGCCGGCTACAACAATATCGCCAAGGCTTTGCTCCTTCTCGTCAACGAAGGGTTCAATCCCGGCGAGGGGCAGGACGAGCTTTACGACAAGATAATCGAAAATTTCTACAGCGAAGACAACACGGTATATTACAAGATAACGGAAGAGCTTATTCAGAATATACGAAACGACGACGAGTCGGTTATGGCAATCGTCGCGCGACTTATAGGCATAGAGGAAAAACAGCTCGCTTCCTATATAGGGGAAGATTTCTTCTCGTCCGCCGAGCTTATAATAGGCTACAATCTCGACAGCGGAGAAGTAACGTTGGAGATGAAACAAAGCGGCGAAAGACTGTTTATAGCAAGACTCAACAGACGCGAGTTTTCCTCCGTGTTCATACCCGCGGATTGCAACAAGGAAAGCGCGGCTTACGCTCCGATAAAATATCCCGAAGAGGTCACTCTCGACGTCGACGCGCGCCTTAACGTTCGCGGAGGAATAGCGGTTACCGACGCAGGCAAAATATTCGGCGTATTCGCAGGGGATCCGACGGGAGACAACACGCCGTATCTTATAGGCAACGGAGAAACGTTGCGGATAAAGGGATCGGTCACGCAAAACGTAACGAACGATTTGGAACGTAATTTTGTCAACGTCAACGTCTATCGCATTGCGAACGGCGCCGAAACGTTGATGATGAACGTTTGCACCAATCCTTTCGACAAGGAAGAAATGCTCGTTTCATACTACTCGCGCATAGGCGATTACGAAAACGGAACGGGACTGTTTTACAGAATAAGCAGAGAAACCGTGAGAGTTTCGTTTGAAAAAGTGTTGGGAGAGGGCAATATTTTCGACGAATCCAACGTATTGAGCATACTCTCTACCGTGATGAATCTCGAAGGGATATCGCAGATAAGCAAAACGTCGGGTTGGTTCGAATTCAGCCTTATCCCCGACGGGGATAAAGATCCCGTTTACGAACTTATCGGAGTAAAGGACGCGATAGCCTCCGTAAAGACGAGGGCGAGATTCGACGGAGACAACGACGACGTGAACGTTTCCAAATTCGATAAACCCGTAATCACTTCCTTGGATTCGGTGACGATAGAGAGTCTTTACAGCGAAGGCTCGGCATGGAAGGACGAGGTAGAGGTGTGCATAAACTCTACGATATTCAGGATGAAACCTCCCTACGAGGAGGAATCGATAAAACCCGTTACCGGTAAAGATAAATATTACCCGACGGCGGAGCTTTTCGGGCAAAAGATAACTTACGAAGTGGCGATTAGCAGTCCCGAGGGTACGTACAAAATAGCGGACCTTGCGGACAGGGTAATAGTAATCGATCCCGCCTTTACGAAGGAATTGCCCGACAAGATAAGAATAAGGTACGACAACAACGTTATCGGTTATCTCCCGTGCAGAATAGAAGGCTTCGACGTCGGCAACGTGACTATAGCCGGATACAATCTCGCAGGCTTTGCCGACGATTTTGACAGATGCTCGCCGTCTAAGGTTATTATAGGCGTAGATTCCATAATGCAGACGGAATACGAAATTTATATTCTCGTCAACAATCGAAACGTAGTCGCTTACAAAAACCAGTCCGGCAACGAAATTTACGCTCCCGGCAACGTACCCGTCATAGGCTCTATAATAATAGATCCGTATACGTACGCTATGAAGAAAGCGGACGATCCGTCCTACGATCCCATTGCGGACGGAATAGCGAAACAGGATATGAAGCTGCGTTTCAACAACGTTTACGGAGAGGAAACTATTATCGAAGGGGAAACGGAAGTAACTAAGGATTTGACCTACGATACGGAGGGAGTAAACTATTTCTTCGTAAAAGAGCTCGGCATGGAATGGGATTACGATCTTGACAGCATAAGCTATATGGGCAGCGCGTCGTACGCCTACGCATATTACGGAAGCGAAGAGGGCACGCTCATAAAAATAGCGGTTCAGGTGTTGGTATCCGCGCAAAAAGTAGACTACGTAAAGATAGACGAAGAGGACAACGGCGTTTATACGATAGATTTTCTTTCCATAGATACTTATGCGATACCCTCGCAGAGCGGCATAAGGCACGACGTGTATCTCTACTTTGTTACGGACGATAATTCGGTAAAGAGAAGAAAGCTCGTCGTTTCC
>JBJFAO010000114.1:0-12770 GCA_051887955.1 Christensenellales bacterium | reverse complement strand
GACGGCTTCCGTCCGGTTAGTTTTTTGCTCGAAACGATAGACTATTAAGTCTTGCAAAAAATTATACGCCATAAATTTTTGCCGATAAAAATCGCCGCCGTCGCATTATAATCGACGGCGACGGTTCGTTTATGACGGTTTTTTCAGGACAAAATCCAAAAAATATGCTATCCTTACGGAAAAAGTTTGTTTTTTTAGCTTTTATTTGCTTTTATTTGCTTTTCATAGACTCTCCGTTTTGCTATAATAATTTCATCGTCCGATAACGAAATCGACGAATAATACTTTTGCGAGGTACAAATGAACAAAATATCGATTATTGGAAGCGGAAGCGTGGGCGCGACGATAGCCTATACCCTCACGGTAATGGGGCTTGCTTCCGAAATAGTAATGATTGACATCAACAACGATAAAGCATGCGGAGAAGCTCTCGACATAAGTCAAGGTACGCCTTTCTGCGGCGCATGCTCCATTTATGCGGGAGACTATCGCGACGCGGTCAACAGCAATATCGTTATTATAACTGCGGGCGTTGCGCGCAAACCGGGACAATCCAGACTGGATTTAGCTCAGACAAACGTCGATATTATGAAAGCCATTATTCCGGAAATTACCAGACACGCGCCCGACGCCACTTACATCATCGTAAGCAATCCCGTAGATATACTTACGTACACTTTCCTTAAACTGTCCGGAATTCCCGAAAATCGCATTATAGGCTCCGGCACCATTCTGGATACTTCCCGTCTTCGCGCAAAGCTTTCAGACTATTTCAGCATAAATCAGGGCAACGTACACGCGTACGTGTTCGGCGAACACGGCGACTCCTCGTTTATCCCGTGGTCGATAGCAAATATAAGCAACGTACCCATAAAAGAGTGCAACCGCCTTATCGCGACGGCAGATAAGCTCCGTCCCGATATCGATATTGCCGAAATAGAGGACTACGTCAGAAAATCCGGCGGAGCCGTCATAGCGAGAAAAGGCGCAACTTATTATGCGGTTTCCGTATCCGTATGTTATATCTGCAAATGCCTGCTCGGAGGTCTTGACACAACGATGACGGTTTCGAGCATGATGCACGGAGAATACGGAATAAACGACGTATGTCTCAGCACTCTCACCCTCGTAGGTCACAACGGAGTGCACGGAAAAGTTAACGTAAAGCTCACCGACGACGAGGTCGCTCTCCTTACCCGTAGCGCAAATACGCTTAAAGCCGCTATAGCTCAACTCAATATTTAATTGATTTTAGTTGGATTTCAAGAAAAAACCGTTCGCTTCTACGAACGGTTTTTTTACTTATATCGAAACAAAAAACTACGCCGCGACCGACGCAACAATCGAAATTATTATTATGCTTATTATTATCTCCGTCGCCGAAAAACCGAGACCGATTTTGCAATTCAGTCTGTTTTTCTCCTCTTTATATATGGTTAATCCGACCGCACTGAGAATTAAACCGAGCAAACCGCCCAGGATTCCGAATATCAACGCAAGCAACCCAAGAACGGGGTTCTCGCTTTTTTGCTTCGCTTCCGCAACCCAGCTCCCGCAACGAAGACAAATAGCCGCGCCGAGATTGAGAGGCGCACCGCAATTCTGACAATATTTTACGGAACCTGCATATTGCGTAGAATATCCGTTTGCGTTGTCGTTCCGATAATTTACAGAGTTTGCGTTTTGCTCGGAAAAATTGTTTTTACTTTCATAACAGGCGTTTCCGTTATCGTTTCTGTTTTCTTCAGGTCTTGTTCCTTCCATAATAATTGCTCCTTTTCTTATTTTTAGACAATTTTTGTCTATAATAATATTATTATATAGACTTTTTTTGTCTATGTCAATAGTTTTAGACAATATTCGTCTATATTAATAGTTATGGAAATATTATTTGCGAACACCCTACAGTCGTTAAGAAAAGAAAAAAAACTCAAACAATCCGAACTGGGGGAAAAACTCGATATGACTCAGAGAAAAATTTCGTATCTTGAAACCGGAAAAGCCGAACCGTCTCTTGCCGATTTGTGGAAAATTTCCGATTTTTTCGACGTGTCCGTCGATTTCCTTATAGGCAAAAAACCCTACTGACAATTAAATTATTTTCCTCGTCCTTTCCGTCGCATCGGTATAGGTATACTCCGTCTTCTTGGGAACTACGGTTTTATAAAAAAGGGCGCGGAGACCGCGCCTTTTATATGTGCAAATCAAAGCCTTTCTCTGTTTACTTTATTCCGTCGGCGGATTCCGAAACTGCGTCGTACAGAGCGCGCCACTTACTTATCTTTTCGATATCGTAAGCTTTCGGAATCTTTTTTACTATGTTGCTGCCCTTTAACGATTTCACCAAAACGGATATCAATTTTCTGCCGGATTTTCCGAGTTTTATAAAGATAAACGTCTTTTTCAACCAATATCCTATGCCGTCCGAAGAATCGTAGTCCTCCAGCATGATTGTTTTTAAGTCCTCGTCGGTAACGATTCCGCAGGAAAAATACCGGTTTATGTACTCCGTCGGCAACCGTAAAGCATACCTTCGCAAAAGGTCCGTAAAGACGAATTCTTTGCCGAATTTGTTCATAAACTCCACGAAAAAGCCCCACGTTTTCGACGCGGAAAACTCCTCTATCCCGTTATTCAAGACGTACGTCGCGAAAATTTTTCCCGCTCTCATAGAGGATTCTATACCGCTCCCCATTATGGGTACCGGCATAAACGCGCTGTCTCCCAACGCGACGTATCCGTCTGCCACGGGGACGGCTATCGGTCGTCTCAGACAAATAGGCACTTTATATTCCTTTATTTTTTCCCCTCCGAGGACGGGATTATGTTCCGTTAAATCCCGAAGACCTTTTTCTATATCGTCGTCAATTAGCTGCCCGACTCTGCCAATCAGCACGTCCACGTTCCCTTCGTCGTTGAGATTGCACCAGCTTATCCCGTTTTCTCCGAGGTGCTTTATTACCATCGTACAATCCGATTCAGAGTCGAAGGTTTTTCCCGCCGCCTTGAAAAAAGCCCGATATCCGTACAAAACGTCATTCCTCGACGGCTCTTTTTGCACGCTGAATTTTTCGGGTAGGTCTTTCCTCAAGACCGAATTCAGTCCGCTCGCGTCGATAACGAGGTCAAAAATTTCCTCTCCTTCCGTCGTTCTTATGCCGACCGTTCTTTCGTCCTCTACGACGAGTCCCGTCACTTCCTTGCCGTAAACAATCTTACAGCCCGCGTTTTCGGCAAGCTTTGCAAAATATTCGCTCAATCCGCGCCTGTCTACCGATATCTCTTCATACGGTCTCAACTGAGGAATACGCAAAACCCCTTTGTAATCGGGAGCGACGAAAATCCATTTCGGTTTCTGACAAAATATTCCGTCGGGAAGGGGCAATCCGACCTCGGAAAAAATCGCCGAGGTTATGTCGTCTCTCCATTCGTACCCGACTTTGCCCTTTTCCTTTTTTTCGTATATCGTCACGTCGAATTTTTCCGCCAGATTAATTGCGGAGACCATTCCGCCCTGTCCCATTCCTACGACGGCTATTTTCTTTTTCATCGTTTAGTCCTCTCTCTTCTTTTTTTTGTATTTTATCATTTCTGTTCCGTTTTGTCCATAGCGACTCTAAGAGGTTGCTTTGTCCAAAAATTCGAGCACCAGCTTAACTCTCCTTTCGGGCGCGAGCGCAGTCGTATTGAAAATAACCGCGGGAGGAGAAGTCGGGCTCAACACGGCGTAGCGCCTCATAGCGTCCATAGCGACAAAGAGCTTTTCGTCGCCGAGTATTCTCGAATCGTAAAAATACAAGCCCGATTTTTCCGATATTATTACCCTGCTTACGCCAAGCTGCCGAGCTTTGTTTTTTATTATGGCGCAACGAATAATCGTCTTTATGCATTCGGGCGGAGCGCCGTAATTTTTTTTGAGCGAATCGTAATAATATTGTCCGTCCGATATCGTCGTCAGCGCGCTTACCTTTTTATAAAAAGCCACTCTGCCCTTTGCGTCGGGAATATACTTTTCGTCGAGCGCGTAATCTGCGTCCACCTTCATTTCCACGTCGCGCAATTCCTCAGTCGTTATTCCCTGCGCCTCGTCGATTCCTTCCTTTATAAGCTTCAGATACATTTCGTATCCCACTTTCTCCATTTGCCCGTGCTGTTCTCTCCCCAACACGTTGCCGGCGCCCCTTATTTCCAGATCCCTCATAGCTATCCGAAAACCGCTTCCCAAGTCGGTATTGTCCATCAACGCTTCCAGCCTTTGCGTCGCCGACGACGTCAGCACCGCCCCTTCCGGAACGGTAAAATAGGCGTATGCCGGAACGTCGCTTCTGCCCACCCTTCCGCGCAGCTGATAGAGTTGGCTCAATCCGAGCCTTTCGGAATTGACGACAAACAGCGTATTCGCATTGGGCAAATCGATTCCGTTTTCTATTATCGTGGTCGAAATAAGCACCTGCGCCCGATTTTCGTAAAACTCTCTTATTCTGTCCTCCAGCAGCTCTTCGTCCATCTGCCCGTGCGCCACTACGATTTTTACGTCGGGCAACAGCTCCCTGACTTTTTTATAAAAAGAATCGATAGTCTGAACGCGGTTGTACAGAATAAATACCTGTCCGTTGCGCATAAGCTCCTTGTTTACGGCGTCGCACAGCAAAACGTCGCTGTATTCCGTTACGTACGTTTCCACCGGCATCCGGTTCTTGGGGGGATTTTCCAACGTGGAAATGTCTCTTATCCCGGACAAAGCCATATGCAAAGTCCTCGGTATGGGGGTAGCGGACAAAGAAAGAATATTTACGTCGTCGCGGTATTGCTTCAGCTTTTCTTTATGCTCCACTCCGAATCGTTGCTCCTCGTCCAAAACGAGCAAACCGAGGTCTGCGAATTTTACGTCCTTGCCGAGTATTCTGTGAGTGGCTACTATTATGTTGCTTTCCCCTTTTTCTATCCTTTCGAGAGATTTTTTTATTTCGGCGGGAGAAACGAATCTGGACAGAAGCTCGATATTCAACTTGAATTTATTGAAGCGGGCTTTCATAAGATTGTAATGCTGTTGCGCCAGAATGGTGGTGGGCGCGAGAACGGCGGCTTGTTTTCCCTCGATAACCGTCTTAAAAATCGCCCTCATCGCCACTTCCGTCTTTCCGTACCCGACGTCTCCGCATAAGAGCCTGTCCATAATCTTGCCCGACTCCATATCGCTCTTGATTTCGTTGACGGCTATCAACTGATCGTCGGTCTCAGTGTACGGAAAATCCTCTTCCATCTCCTTTTGCCATACGGTGTCGGGCTGATAAACGTGCCCTTTTTTGTTGTAGCGGGAACGATAAAGGGACAATAAATCTATAGTTAGCTTCTTGACGCTTTCTTTTACTCTCTTCTTTACTCTCTCGAACTCCGCTCCGCCCAATTTGTGCAAAGCGGGTTTGTCTCCCCCCGTATACTTTTCTATGGTATCCAGCTTGTCGCACGGCAGATAAAGTCTGTCTCCGTCCCTGTAAAGCACGACGTAGTAGTCCTTCTCTCCCGACGGCGTTTTTATCCGACGTATTCCTTCGCTTATGCCGATTCCGTGCTTTTCGTGAACGACGTAATCTCCTTCCGCGGGAATCTCGAACACAACCCTTTTCGCCCTGTCGCTGCGCTTTCTTTCCGCCTTGCCCGTCAGGTCGCCTATCCCGACCAGCATTATTTTCTCGGCAGGATAAATAAAACCTCTGTTTATCCTCGCCACGCGCAAGCTCACTCCGCCGCGGTTTTCTCCCTCGTAACAGCCGATAAACTCGTCGTTAAAGCTCGCCCGGAGACTCTCCAACGCCCCCTCGTCCTTACACGCCACGACGATTCTCGCCCCCATCGACTCCATATTTTTTACCTGTGCAAAAAAGCCCTGCATATCGTTATAGAAGGGCGGAAGAGCGTTGGCTTTTATGGACAGAACTTCCTGCGGACGAAAGATATTCACGTTCCTCGTTATTCGCCCGAATCCCAGCTTCACGTGCGAGTCGTCGACGACGCAATCGAGATCGAGAATACATTTTTTATGAGACGAAAGCGCCGCTCCTGACGCTTTTAACGCGTCAACTCTCTGATTGACGCGATTTTTTAGTAGCTTTATTTTATCCTCGGCTTGCCCCGAATCGTCAAAAACTATAACTCCGCCTTCCGCAAGATAATCGGATATCCCGCATACGTATTCTCTTATATAGGGCAAAAAGAAATTGTTGAGCGGGCTTGAAGGACACGCGACGAGCCTCTCGATTTCGTCGGCAAATTTTTCATTTATGTTGATATTTGCGCTTTTCGCGTCCCTTTTAACGGCGTTCAGTATCCCTTTTATGCTTTCTTCGGGAATTATTATGTCGGTAGCAGGAGTTATCGTCACTTCCGACAACGACTCCTTGTATTGCATCGTTTCTATATCGAAGCTCTTTATGTCCTCCACCTCGTCGCCGAAAAAGCTTATCCTTACCGGAAAAGCGAAGCCGAGAGGAAAAATATCCAGCACGTCTCCCCTTACCGCGAATTCCGCGGGAGCGGAGACGAATTCCGTTCTCTTATATCCCATAGTGGCGAGAGAGGCAAAGCATAGCCCGGTATCCGTCGTTTCTCCCGTTTTTACCGTAAACCTGTTGCCGTAAAAGTATTCCGGCTTCGGGTAAAGCTGAACGAGATTTTCCGCCGTTATTACCACGCCCGCAACCGTATTGTCGATAAGTGCGTTAAGGACTCGCAGTCTCTCCTGCAAAAGAGTATAATTAACGCTCTTTCTTAAAATTAACGGATCCTCCCTGTCCGGCATAAGCAGAATTTCGCCGTCGCTATATTCGCTCAGCGCGTCGAAGGCTCTCCTCGCCGAAACTATATCCCCCACGACGTAGAGAAAAGGTCTGCCGAGCTGCGAAGCTATATGATAGCGATTGTATTCCGACGCGTAAAAAACCGCCGTCGAACGCCCCGCGTCCACAGCCTGCTTCAGTTCTTTCAGCTGTCCTTTATCGAGTTGAAAAAGTTTTTCGAGACTCATTTTATTTTATGGAATTGCCTTCTCTCATAAGGCGATCGAAATCCTTGGTTTTTATATACTCGGCAATAAGACGAGCGATTTTTTCGGCAGTTTCGCCGAAAGTTTTCAAGTCTTCGGAAGGAATTTTTCCGAGAACGTAGTCTTTTAGTTCGCGATCCTCCCTGCCTATACCCATTCTTATCCTTTTGAAATTTTCCGTTCCTATTACGGAGACTATATTCCTCATTCCGTTATGCGTGCCCGCGCTCCCCTTTTCTCTGACGCGGACGCTGTATCTCGGTATGTCTATATCGTCGTAAATTACTATTATTTCGTCCGCGCTTTGCCTGTACTTCGACATCAGACTCTTTACCGCCGCACCGCTCAGGTTCATATAAGTAAGCGGCTTGGCAAGCACGATTTTTTCATCGCCGTTTTCTTTTACCGTCGTCAAAGCCGAGCACTCCGCGCGGTTGATTTTTTTGTTCATAAGCTCCGCCAGCTTCTCAACCACCATATATCCCATATTGTGATAAGTGTCGGCGTATTCTTCTCCCGGATTCCCCAAACCAATAATTATCATCCTTTCCTCCTTTCGGCAAAAAACTCGCGTATAAGTCTTTTGCATTCTTCTTCCATAACTCCTCCCGTCACCTTGACCGTAGTAAAAAACCTGTCGTCCTCGGGAATATTGTAAAGGCTACCGCAACACCCCGTTCTTTCTTCTCTCGCGCCGAAATAAAGACCGTCTATTCTCGCGTGCGATATGGCTCCCGCGCACATGGCGCACGGCTCGACGGTAACGTACATTTCGCACCCGTACAAAAATTTTCCCAGCTTTTCCGAAGCTGTTTCTATTGCGTTAAGCTCGGCGTGTCCGAGTACGCAGCCTTCTTTCTCCACGGAATTGCGAGCGCGCGCTACTATTATTCCGTCCTTGACAATAACGCATCCGACGGGAACTTCGCCTTCGCTCCTTGCCTTTTCAGCCTCCTCGAGAGCTTCTTTCATATAAGCGTTCTGCGATTTTTTCTCCGTTTTCATACAGTATCTTTAAGCTCCTTTTGTGCTTTTTTATTAGTTTGGGCAACTCTTTTTCGGGATAAGGATGACTAAATCTATCTTCACCCACTTCGACGGTAAGTCCCAGTCCGTTGCTGACGACGTCGTAATAGTCCTTTAGTCCTCCCGCGCTGTACGCCGCCGTATTAAGTCTGTAGCCTATGCTTTCGGCAAAGCTCAGCGCTTCGTCGTAGTGTAAATAATTTTTATAAAACCCCCAATACACCAACTCGCCTTTAGAGTGATAGCTGACCACCTGAGAATAATCGTTTTTTCTTATAAGCTCCGCAGCCGCCGCCGTTTCCGGCTCGCTTTCCGGATATTTACCTATATAGTTTTCCGACGACGGATAGCGCAGGTTTTGTTTTCCGCTCCCCCAAAGAGCGTCGAAATTCACGTTTATGTCGACGGCGTTAAGGTTGGCTTTCCATAAGGAAAAATCCGTACTGCCGCCGTTTATACCGAGCAAAAACCTTCGCTTAGAGTCCGGCGCGGAGGATACTCCGTACTTTGCGAGCAGCACGCCGTCCACGTTAAGACAAGGCACCACGTCGAAGAGATATTCCGTATCCTCGAAAAGCCCGAATATAAGCTCGGTAGTGATATGTTCCCGCGCGTGCGTAGAGCCGACTACAAGGGTTTTCGCTCCCGTTCCTTTACGAAACAGCAAGATGTCTCTGCCCGCAACCGTTTTACCTATTATCTCGGTTTTACCCGCGTTTTTGCATCTTTCTATAAGCCTTTCATAATAATCCATACGATAATTTACGCAAGGTAACGGCTATTTGTGATAGGTCACGTTGTTCATTATCGTAAGCGCGCGATAAACCTGTTCGGTAAGAATAACCCTCATAAGCTGATGAGGGTAAGTCGCTTTCCCGAACGAAACGCGTCGTTTGCAGGCTGACTTTACCTCCTCGCTCAACCCGTCGCTTCCGCCGATTATCAGACAGAATTCGCTCGTCCCTTCCACCATTTTCGACGAAAAGAGGTCGGCTATCCGAGGACTGGAAAGCTGTTCACCCTCTATATCGCAAGCTATCGCATATCCCGATATTTTTTTGAGAATTTCTTTCCCTTCCTCCTCAAGGGTGCGCTTTTCGGGCGTTTCTATAATTTTGAACGTAGCGAATCTGGATATCCTCTTTGCGTATTCGCTTATCGCCTCCGCCCAATATTTTTCTTTTAGAGTACCTACCGCGACGATATTTATCTTTATCATCTCCATACTCCCCACATAAACGTAAATAAAGTAGTAAGAACGGTAACGGCAACGGAGCCGTACAAAAACGCGTATTCGTACCACGCGCTTCTCTTCGCTACCGCAGGCTTGGCAACGTCCTTTTTAAGTCCCGAACCGAACAGCTCGTCCACGTACTGAAGTTTGCTGGGGAAGAAAAACACCTCTCCGTCCTCTTCGGGGCTCTCCTCTTTGGGTTGGACTCGGGCGATATATTTCAATATCGAATAAATTATAAATCCTACTACTACCCAGGAAATAACGGCGAGAATAAAGTGATTGTTGATAAAAGAATAAAGAGCGTTTTCCGCAACGGTATAAAAACCGCTGTGTTGCGACGAATATCCGCTTATTACGGTCAGAGCGTTGTTTATAAAGTGAATTATCATACCCGGCAGGATACTCTTGGTCTTCAACGCGAGATAAGCGAAAATAAGACCGCCCACGAAGGTATATCCCGTCTGAACCACGTTCTGATGCGCCAATCCAAACAACATCGCAGTAAGGAATATCACGAGCTTTTCGTTTTCTATTCCCTTAAACATACGCAAAACCAATCCTCTGTCGGTAATCTCCTCGAAAATACCCGGCAAGAGAGCCGTGGTGACGAGCTCCATAACCAACACTCCCGCGTCGGAATAAATCGTGCCGACCGAATTGACGTGCGTATAGCCTATCAGACGAAGCACCGATTGCCATATAACGCTTATTCCCGTATTCAGGTAGCTTACCAAAAATCCGAGGACAATCGCCAATACGTAGGTGACGGGAGGCAATTTTACTTTGAGGGAAAACCCGCTTATCACGTCCTCTTTTACCCAGAATTTGAACAAAGTTATCGGAATTACTCCCATCCCGATAACCTGAACCAAAAAGGAAAACAGCCAGCCGGAAACGTTGTCGCTCAGATTGAGAAATCCGAACAATATCCTCATGGCTATAAGCCATATCGTCGATATAAAAAATATTGCGCACAATTTTGCAGTTTTTGACACGTTGCCTCCGAAAACTAAATAATTATTGCCGCCACAAGCCAAAGCAAGAACATAAAAACGGAAAAACCTATCGTAAAATACGAAATTTTCCGTTGCTTTTCGTTGTTTATTTTCGGCGTCTTTTTTATAAAGTATATTAGGCTTAAAGCCATAATTGCACTTCCCGCGGCGAAGGAGACGCCGAGTACGGTTATATTATTCCACAGCTCCGCGCCCGTAAAACGAGGCAAAAAGAGAGCAAGCAGATTATTTATAAAGTGAATAAGCGACGTAAGAGTCAAATTCTTTGTCTTTACGTAAAGATAGCTCAATATTACGCCGAGGAAAATCTGATGAACGGTTTGCGCTAAATTGAGGTGACTAATACCGAACAAAAATCCGCTGAGCAGTATGGAAACGGTCTGTCCGTAGGCGGAAAAACCGTCGTTGAAAACTTTGCGGAATACGAGTTCTTCTCCGACGGAGGGCAATAAGCATATTATTAACACGCCCAGAGCTACGTTAAGGGGAGAGGTAAGGTCGGGGATATCTACCGTCGGGTTTTTTCCGATAAGCGAAAATAATTTCTGCAATCCGTAATTCGGCAAAAGCGCGAAAAAGAAAATACCCGTTCCGAGGCAAAAAGCCACGAGATAATGGACAGGCTTTACGTCCTTTTTTTCGGGCAGAAGCCTGAATTCGGTTTTCGTAGCTTTGACGTAAACCGCGGTGACGACTATATACGCGACCTGCGGCAACGCGTACGAGCAAAACAAATACGCGTCGGAAGTCTTATCCGCAAAAAGGGAAACGAAAATACCCGCTATCTGGCAGACTACAAAGCCGAGTATAAAGACGATAATGGAGTTTTCCGGCAGCAATTCTCTTTTCATCTTACCACCACCGTTTCTCTCTGCGACGCGACGAATACGGAACACGCCCTCGCGTCGTCGCCGAGATTTTTACGCAAAAATTCCGCCGTGGTCCAATACGCGAGCTCGGGAAGATTGTTCTGCTCGCTGACGTGAGCAAGCATTATTTTTTCCGTTCCGCTTTTTACAAGCTCCAACGCCGTCAACGCGCTTTCGTCGTTGCACAGATGTCCCCTTTCCGACAAAATCCTCATTTTGAGATATTCCGGATACTTTCCTCTCAACAACAGCTCCTTGTCGTGATTGCTTTCCAGCATCACCGTGTTACTGCCGCGCATTATCGACATTATTCCTTTCGATACGTATCCGGTGTCCGTAAGATAAGTAAACTTGCTTTCCCAATCGCTTATGGAATAACCGAAGGGATGAACCGCGTCGTGACTTACCGGGAAAGGCGTCACGTCGAGACTGCCTATAGAAAAGCCCTGTTCCACGTCCATAAGATACTTTACGGGCAAATCGTATTTATTCGATATCGCTTCCAACGTGTCCGGGTGAGAATACACGGGCATAAATTGCGCCATGCTTTCCACGCTTTTAACGTGGTCGTCGTGCTCGTGCGTGATTAAAAGAGCGTCTATGTCGGTAAGCATAAGGTCAAACTGCGCAAGTTTTTTTGCAATAACGGTAGCGTTAAGCCCCGCGTCTATAAGAAGGTGCGTCTTTTCGTCGGATATTAAAACACAGTTTCCCTTGGAACCGCTCCCAAGAGAGCAGACCTTTATCGCCATATTCTTCCTTGAAAATAATTTTACTATAAACGCCGACGTTTGACAATTGTTAATGTCAACTATTTATTATAATAAAAATATTATAACGGTTAAAATGCGGCGTAAACAGTCGTTGCAAGCAAGTTTTATCGCTTGTATTTTTATTTTATAATAAAATCTTTAATTTATATTAAATCGAGAGGGAAAACCTTTCAAAGCCTCTTGGGAAAATCAGAACGCCCTTCCGCACACCAGCAGCGAAACGATTGCGCCGAGTCCTACGACAAGCAGCTGACCGCCTATATAAAAAAACAGCGAATATCTGCCGGGCACGGTGAAAAACAAATGCCATTTCCCGTCGAGCTCGGGCAACAGAGAGCGTTTTTTTCCGTAAAGTATTCCCGCCGCTCCCGCTCCGAGGAAGAAAAACGAAATATAGGGAAACAACGGAAAATAATCCGCCGTCCACCAATTCTCGCAGTAAAAGAACAGCCCCGTTATGCGGGAATTCGTTTCTATAGCGGTATAATTGCCCATTACTTCGGCTAAAGGCACGTTATAAATCTTGTTGACGACGGCGCAGGCTATGCCTATCGCAATAAATACGACTATACGGACTATCCGCTCGGCGATGGCATTGTCGGAATTCGTTATTTTCTTAACAAATTTAAAACTCAGCCTTACCAACCCGTCGACGACGGCGAAAACGAGAATGACCGCCGCAATGCAATGCAGAACTCCGAACATTGCGTAAACGTTCGTTCCGAACAGATAATCGACAAGATACGTAACTATCGACACTAAAGAAGCGACGATGACGAGCCTCGCTCCGCGCAGAAAATTGTTTCG
>JBJFAO010000113.1:0-2580 GCA_051887955.1 Christensenellales bacterium | reverse complement strand
CGATTCCTTCCGTATTCCGATGCACGAATAGCCGTTAAATGGATTACGACAGATTTATTAACAAGAGAGCAGCCGGATTAAAGCCGTCGGGGATAAGGCGATTTTTCGATTTAGTCAACGAGAAAAAAGACGCAATTTCCTTAGGTGTGGGCGAACCGGATTTTCATACTCCTTACGTCGGTCGCGACGCCGCTACCCGCATGATTCAGAAAGGCAATACGCAGTATACGCCCAACGGCGGTTTTTTGCGACTGCGCGAGCTTATTGCACGATATTATTCCGAGCGTTACGGATTGGATTACGACGCCAAAAAAGAAATATTGGTTACCGTAGGGGCGAGCGAAGCGATAGATATCGCGTTGCGCGCTACGATAGAATACGGCGACGAAGTGCTGATACCCGAACCTTCTTACGTAAGCTATTGTCCTTGCGTAATTATGGCGGGCGGCGTTCCCGTCGGGGTGGAGTGTCCTGCCGATAACGGCTTCAGAATCCGCGCGAAAAATCTGACGGAGAAAATAACGGACAAGACCAAGATTCTTATTTTGCCCTATCCGAACAATCCTACGGGAGGAATACTCGAAGAAAGAGAACTCGAAGAGATAACCAAAGTCTGTATTGAAAAGGATTTGCTCGTTATAAGCGACGAGATATATTCCGAGCTTACGTATACCGAGCGCGGACACAAGAGCATAGCGAGCGTAGCCGGTATGCGCGAAAGGTGCGTAGTGATAAACGGTTTTTCAAAGGCTTTTGCCATGACAGGATGGCGGATAGGGTACCTTATGTGCCCGGAACAGTTGCTCAAACCGATGTATAAGATACATCAATACGCAATAATGTGCGCGCCCACGGCAAGCCAGCAGGCGGCAATCGCCGTGTTGGAAAACGCATTCGAGGAAAAGTTTTTTACCGTTAACGAGATGAGGGGAGAATACGATAAAAGAAGGCGCTATCTCGTAAACGAACTGAACGCCATGGGGCTGACGTGTTTCGAGCCGCAAGGCGCGTTTTACGTATTTCCGTCGGTAAAGTCCACGGGACTTTCGGGAGAAGCTTTTGCAGAAACCTTGCTCGAAGAAAAGAACGTAGCGGTGGTGCCGGGAAGCGCGTTCGGAGAAAGCGGCAACGATTTTATAAGGATAAGCTATGCTTATTCGATGAAAAATCTTATCAAAGCAATCACTCTTATAAAAGAGTTTGTAGATAAACAAAAGAATATTTAGCGGAGGAGTATGATGGAGTATATAGAAAAGACTCTGGGGAAAATTATACAAGACCTCGCTGAAGAGCGTCCCGACGGATTGGCGTTCGATTTTGCCGACCGCGCATACCGTCGCACCTGGAAAGAGTTTGACGAAGAAACTACCCTTATAGCAAAGGGTTTTATGGCTCTCGGCGTCGAAAAAGGGGACAAGATTTCCATGTGGGCGACCAACACGCCCGAATGGGTGTTGACCTTGTTCGCTTCGGCGAAGATAGGGGCGATTCTCGTTACCGTAAACACAAATTATAAGGTGTTCGAGCTCGAATATCTGTTGAATCAGTCCGACACGAAAATTCTGGTTATGATGGACAGATTCAAGGACAGCGATTACGTAGGAATCGTAAGAGAGCTTTTGCCGGAATTGGGAAAGGACGGCACGGTACAAAACAGCCGTTTGCCCGAACTGAAAAGAATAATTTATTCTACGCCCGGAGAAGCGCCCGAAGGAATGATGCCTTTCGACAAGCTGAAAGAGCTTGGCCGTAACGTCTCCGACGAGGAGTACAGAGAAAGATACGAAGGGCTCGATTATCACGATATAGTCAACATGCAATACACGTCCGGAACGACGGGCTTTCCGAAAGGCGTTATGCTTACTCACTACAATATCGTCAACAACGGGAAGTGCATAGGGGACGGAATGAGATTCGGCAATGAAGACAAGCTGTTAATCTGCGTGCCGTTTTTCCATTGCTTCGGATTGGTGCTTGCGATAATGGCTGCGATTACGCACGGAACGGCGATGGTTCCGATAGACCATTACAGTCCCGTACCGGTAATGAGAGCCATTACCGAAAAGAAGTGTACGGCTATTCACGGCGTGCCGACGATGTTTATCGCCATGCTCGAACACGCCGATTTCGACAAATACGATTTTTCGTCGTTGAGAACGGGCATAATGGCGGGCTCGCCTTGCCCCGTAGAAGTTATGAACAAAGTCGTCGAAAGAATGAACATGAAAGAAATAGTCATCGTTTTCGGTCAGACGGAAGCGAGTCCAGGTTGTACGATGACGACGACTAACGACAGTCTTGAGAGGAGAGTCGCCACTGTGGGCAGGGCTTTCCCCGGAGTGGAATGCAAGATTATCGATCCCGAAACGGGAGAGGAGCAGCCGAGAGGCAAAGCCGGAGAATTCTGCGCGAGAGGGTACAACATAATGAAAGGGTACTATAAGATGCCGGAAGCCACCGCGCAGGCCATCGACGAGAACGGATGGTTGCACTCCGGCGATCTGTGTACCGAGGACGAAGAGGGGTATTTCAAGGTCGTCGGACGAATAAAGGATATGATAATCAGGGGCGGCGAAAACA
>JBJFAO010000112.1:0-2581 GCA_051887955.1 Christensenellales bacterium | reverse complement strand
GATATTTTATGTCGGGCTGGGCGGTATCGGTCTGCAACTGACTTTTTCATATTGTTTCAAGAAAAATACGTCTTTAACAGAGGAGAATAAATAACGCGCAAATTTTCGCCCTCTCCGTCGCTTCGGCGTTGACTTTTGCGGTAGTTTATCTTAGAATAATATATAACGAATTATTTTTTACAATCGGAGTTTTTTATGAAATACTATCTCGGAGTGGACGTCGGCGGTATGACCATAAAGGCCGGTATAGTCGACGAAAACGGCAATATCTTATGCAAAGACGCCTGCGAAACCAAACCCGAAAGGGAAAACGCTCTCGTAATAAAGGATATGTATCTTTTATGCGAAAGAGTGGCTGAAAAATGTAATTTATCCTTATCCGACGTCGAGGGTATAGGCATAGGAATACCCGGCACGGTAAACAGCGGAAAAGGCGTGGTGACGTATTCGGGCAATCTCAATTTTAAGAAGGTGAACGTGCTGAAGCAGTTTTCTTCATATTGCGACCGTCCCGTATATCTCGGCAACGACGCAAATTGCGCGGCGCTCGGCGAAACTAATTTCGGGAGCGGCAAAGGAAAGAAAAATTCCATTTTCGTCACTCTCGGCACGGGAATCGGCACGGGTTTTATTCTGGACGGAAAAATTTTCGAGGGCAACCGCGGAGAGGGAGCGGAAGGCGGACATATCTGCGTCAGAATCGGCGGAGAAAAATGCACTTGCGGCGAAAGAGGCTGTTGGGAGGCTTATGCGTCGGCAACCGCCCTTATCAGACAGACGGAAAGGAATATTAAAAAATACCCCGACAGCGTTATGAAAAAGCTTGCCGACGATTTTGGCGAGGTAAACGGCAGAGTGGCGTTCGAGGGTTATAAAACGGGGGACAAAGCGGCGATAAAGACTGTGAAGCAATACGTAAAATACGTCTCTACCGGAATAGTAACGCTCGTAAATATTTTCCGTCCCGACGTAATTATGATCGGCGGCGGAGTGAGCAACGCGGGAGATTATTTTGTTTCGCTCGTCGAGAAAGAGGTCAGGAGACACGCATTCGGCGGAAAGAACAACGTCGTGCCTCCCGTAAAACGCGCGGTTCTCGGCAACGACGCCGGTATAATCGGCGCGGCGTGCCTTGCTATGTAGGGATTATATGGACGAAAGATTAAGACCGTTTTTGACTAAGGTTGAAAAGCCTGCCCGTTATATAGGCGGCGAATACAATCTGCCCGACATGACGAAACCCTGTTCGGTTCGTTTTTGTCTGTGCTTTGCCGATATTTACGAAGTCGGAATGAGCAATCTCGGAATAGGTATACTTTACGATATTCTCAACAAAGCCGACAACGTGGTGTGCGAAAGATGCTTCGCTCCGTGGGTGGATATGGGGGATTTGCTGAGGAAAAACGGAATTCCTTTATCGAGCATAGAGACGGGAAAGCCGTTGAAGGATTTCGATATAGTGGGGTTTTCGGTGCCGTACGAAATGAGCTATACCAATATTCTGTATATGCTCGATTTGGCGGGGATACCCTTCAGGGCAAAGGACAGAGACGAAAGCTATCCTCTCATAGTGGGGGGCGGTCCCGCTTCGGCAAATCCCGAACCGATAATAGATTTTTTCGACGCGTTTTTTATAGGAGAGGGGGAAGAAACCGATCTCGCTCTTTGTCGTCTTGTGGAAAAGTACAAGGGAGATAAGGCAAAGATACTGAAGGAGGCGTCGAAAATAGACGGCGTTTACGTGCCGTCTGAGTGCGAGGTAAAGGACGGCGTAAACGTTACCGTAGTAAAAAAAGCGGTGGTAAAGGATCTCGATAAAGCTCCGTATCCTATTAAGCCTCTTGTGCCGAATATAGAAATTATACACGACAGAAGCGTAATGGAGCTTTACAGAGGTTGCTATGCCGGTTGCCGTTTTTGTCAGGCGTGTTATTTTTATCGACCCGTCAGATACAGGGAGAAGGACACCGTCGCGGCTTATGCCGCGAGCATTATAAAAAACACCGGTTTCGACGAAATGGGGCTCGCTTCCCTGTCGTCGGGAGATTACGAGGATATATGCGAGCTTATTAAGGAATTGAAGTCTCTGACCGAAAAAAGCAACGTCGTTTTGCAAATGCCGTCGTTAAGGTTGGACAGCTTTACCGAAGGAGTCCTCGAACGGGCGAAAAAGTCCTCTCTTACTTTCGCGCCCGAAGCCGGCACGCAAAGACTTCGCAACGTTATAAACAAAAACGTAACCGACGAGGATATAGTCAATTCGATGAAAATAGCTTTTACCGCAGGATATACGACGGTAAAGCTGTATTTTATGCTGGGATTGCCGACCGAAACGGACGAGGACGTATTGGGCATAGCCGACGTGGTAAGACTTGTCAGGAAGACTTTTATCGAAACTACGGGTAAAAAGAATATATTTATCAACGTATCTACGGCTATGTTTATTCCGAAACCCGCTACGCCGTTCCAATGGGCGGAACAAATAAGCGAAGAGGAAATGTATCGGCGTCAGAATCTGTTGAAAAAAGAGTTGTTTGCAATAAAGGGCGTTCATTACGCCTGGCACGGAGCGGATATATCC
>JBJFAO010000111.1:0-2581 GCA_051887955.1 Christensenellales bacterium | reverse complement strand
ATGGAATACGCTTATGCCAAATTCGCTTACGCAACCGACAAGGAAACCTTCACCAAGGACGACCTCAAGGCAGCGAAGGAAAAGCATAAAAACGCTCTTAAGGCTTATTACACCGCGGCTATGGCGAACACCGTCGTTAAGGAAATCCTCGGCGGAACCTACACCGACGGAGCAGAATCCTATATCGAACAGCTTATCAACGGCGGCTTGTATCTCCATATAGGAAGCGACAAGAACGAAGGACTCAACGGCTTTATCGAAATCAAGGATTCCGTTGAGGGCACCAAGTCTTACGCTAAAATAGACGCGCATATCAGACTCGTAGCCAACGACGTAAACGCTAAAGTTACCGCCGCCGGTCTTAGTGCCGACGCGGCTACCGAGCTGTATGCTCCGGCAAAGGTTACCGCAGCCGATCCCGACGCCGATGATTACAGAATAATAAAGAAGGTAGCCGGCGTTAAACAGGTACAACAGAATATCGATCCCGTAACGGAAGAAGTAACGTATTCTTACGTTTATGAAGACGGATACAAAGACAGATTCGCAGCAGCGGAAGAATTGTTGAACGAACTGTACACTATGGCTATGGCGTATCTCGATTACGTCGCGGCGTAATAACGTCGTATTAGTACAACGAAAAAAGCACTCTTCGGAGTGCTTTTTTTTGTGACGAAGGGAATGGTTTTGTCGAAAATTCGTAAATAAAAGCAAATAAAATTCAGTCTTGCGGGAATCGGTTAAATGTGATAAACTGTAATATATAATTATTATTCTAAATACGGGAGGCTTTCGGTGGAAGAGAAAAACGACAATGTCGCCGCGCCGGCGATAAAAACGCTGAAACTCAATTATCCCAATACCTTCAAGGTAGGGCTTGCATTCGCGATTATTTGCGCGTTCTGGGGAGCATACGATTTCGTGGTGCCCCTTCTTTTGGAGCATGCGTTCGGAATGAGCAACACTTTGCGCGGACTCATTATGGGTTTGGACAATCTGTTGTCGTTGTTTTTGTTGCCGCTGTTTGGAAATCTCAGCGACAAGGGCAAAGGGAAGCTGGCTGCTAAATACGGCAGGCGCACGCCTTATATCGTTATCGGGACGATAGCTGCGGTCGTGCTTATGGTATTCGTGCCTATTTCCGCGAAAGGACAGCTGGTAAACAGCGAAAAGATAAGGGCGGAATACGAAGCTCGATTGGACGAAGACGAATTTATGGAAAAAACGCTTACCGACTTTTACGATAAAGCCGCAAGCGGAGAAAACACCGCCTATTGCGATCTTGCGTACTTAAAATCCAACAATATTTCCCGCGAGGAATATATAGGAATAAGATATCACGACAACGTGAAGTCGAGCGGTCTTTTTACCAAGACGTACACCCTTGACGGACAAGAGGTGACGAAGGAAGAAATAAGCGATCTTCTCAAGGACAACGAAAATTACAACAAATTCGTTGCGTCGGGTATGAAGGTATACATATCCGAAAAAGTCAACGAAGAAGTCAAGGTTATCAATCTTATCGTTTATATGATAATTTTACTGTTCACGCTTATCGCAATGGCAACGTTCCGCTCTCCCGCCGTCGCGCTCATGCCGGACGTAACGCCCAAGCCGCTGCGCAGTCAGGCAAACGCGATAATAAATCTGTGCGGAGGGGTAGGAAGCGGTATAGCTCTGGTCGTTTATACCGTGGTATTGTTCTTCGACAACGTCAACAACTACATCATTATTTTCGCGACGGTAGGCGCGGTGATGCTGTTGCTCCTCGCGTTATTTATGTGGTTGGTCAACGAGAAAAAACTCGTTAAAAAGTGTGAAGAGACCTGTAAAGAATACGGTATAGACTACGGCGACGAAGAGCCTGTCGTTGCGGAGGACGCTACGAATTTGGCGGAGGACGCGATGACCGTTACTGAAAAAAGCGGTTCCTCCCGCGTGCGCTTTAAGGACAAGTCGCCCGAAGAGAAGGCAAAGTTCAGATCGTTTTTACTTATACTTGCCTCGATATTTATGTGGTTTATGGGCTACAACGCGGTCAGCAGTTCTCTTTCGGTGTATTGTACCAAAGGACTTAATCTTGCCGCAAGCACCGCGAGCATAATATCGGGCGTAAGCGCGGCGGTAAGCGCGATAGCCTTCATACCTGTAGGTTTTCTTGCGGTAAAAATCGGCAGAAAAAAATCCATAATTCTCGGTTTTGCGTTTGCTACGGT
The DNA here is from genome assembly GCA_051887955.1 of Christensenellales bacterium. GTDB lineage: Bacteria > Bacillota > Clostridia > Christensenellales > DTU072 > CAG-1782. The sequence continues at coordinate 365 of JBJFAO010000111.1, read as the reverse complement.
AAGTTATTTATTACTGTATTTCTTCGTCAAACCTATGGACAACCTGCTTCCTGCCGTGCTGTTTGCGGTATTCTATCTTATAGCGGGCTTCGGACTCATTATCGCCAACGTTAATACCTTCCCGATGGTTGTGGAATTGGCGTCGGCAAAGGATGTAGGGAAATATACCGGATTTTATTATACGGCTACTATGAGCGCGCAGGCGATAGCTCCGTTTATATCCGGTCTGGTAATGGACAACGTAACTATGGCTACCCTCTTCCTCTACTCGGCTTGTTGCGTAGTCGTGGCGATCGTTCTTATGTGCTTTGTAAAGCACGGCGACAGCAAACAACTGCCGACTGGAAAGAAAATGACGAAGGACG
>JBJFAO010000110.1:0-2594 GCA_051887955.1 Christensenellales bacterium | reverse complement strand
AAATATGGGCAGTAATATAATTTTTCCCGACGTCAGCATAATAAGCTTTGCCGCGAGCAGCGTATTGCAATTGGGGATAACGATGGATTACGCAATATTTTTATTGCATACCTACAGGGAAGAGAGAAGGAATGCGGATCCTCTTGCCGCAGCCGAAAGGGCTTTGCCTCGCACCGCGGTAAACATAATAGCCGGCGGACTTACCACTATAGGGGGATTCGCCGCGTTATATTTTATGCGTTTTACCATAGGAGCGGATTTGGCGAACGTGATTATTAAGGGAGTTGCGTTGAGTATAATCACCGTAATGTTCGTTCAACCGTGCTTATTGGTATTTTTCGATAGACCGTCGAAGGCTCTCTCGCATAAAAAACCGTACGTAAACGTAGAGCCTTTCGTAAAAGGAGTTATGAAGGGGCGTTACGTTATAGCCGTAGCGGCTATTCTTCTCGTAGCGCCTGCGTTTATCGCCCAGAACAACGTAAGCTTCAGCTATCTGAAAATATACGAGCCTCCTAAAGAGACGACGTCTCAGCAGGCTTTGGCGGATAGCTTGCAAAATCAGATTATTCTTGCCGTTCCGCTCGACTCTCCCGAGGGAAATCAAAAAGAATTTATGGCGGAGCTGAAACAAAACGAAAAAATAAGCTCCGTTATCGGAGCGTTCAGCGTTCTCGATATGTCGGAAGAAGAAATAAAGTCCTTTCTTAATATCGACGCCGTCGCTTCCGTGCCTGTAGTAAAGACGCTTTTCAGAAAGATCGATACGCAGGAGGGAGAAAAATGGTATACTCTGTATCTGGTCGAGATAGACGGAGATACGGAGGATGAGGCGGCTTTCGCCGCGCACGCGCATCTGAAAACCACGCTCGATAAGTATTTTGACGAAAGCTATCCTCTCGGCGTTCTTACCGGGGTGGCGGATATGGCGCAGGTCACGCCGGGCGATTTTTTGAGAGTGACGTTGATAAGCGTGGCGATTATATTGATTATTATGAGCATATTGTTGAAATCGATAAGAAAATCCGTTCTTATGGTCGCGCTTATAGAACTTGCGATATGGCTCAATATAGGGCTGAACACCGTTATCGGAGAAAAGATAAACTTTATGATTTATATAATAATAAGTAGCGTTCAGCTGGGATGCACGGTTGATTATGCGATTTTGCTAAGTACTCGGTTTGAGGAAACCAAACGTGAGTTTTCGGACGCCAAAACGGCTATGATAAAGGCTTCGGCTTCGGCGTTTCCGGCGATAAGCGTAAGCGCGTCGATAATCGTTTCCGTCTGTCTCGTCATATTTTTCGTAAGCAAAAATCTTCTGGTGAAGGAAATGGCGTCGCTTATGGCTCGCGGAGCGTTCATAAGTTATCTTATGGTAATAATAGTTTTGCCCTGTCTGTTGATATTTTTCAAAAAGATAAAACCGATAAATGCGATAAAGAACAGAAAAGAAAACGCAGGAGGTAACCCGTGAAAAAAATAGCGGAACTGATATTGAAAAACAAGTACGTGGTATTGTTGATAGTCGGAGTGATACTGGCGATATCGGTTGTCGGAACGGTTTTTCTCGTTTTGGACGACGATAAAATAAATTCCGATATGATAAGTTATCTTTCCGAGGACTTCGACACTCAGAAGGGATTGGAGTTTCTCAAAGAAAATTTCAACGTAAGGGGAGATTCGATGGTCGTTGTCCGCGGGAGCAATGACGACGCAGGATTGCGCGCGGCTGTGGAAAGAATACGCAATATCGAGGGAGTTAAAAAAATAATCTGGGCGGAGGACGCCGATACTCTCGACGAAATAAAATTAAAACTCGACGAGGTGAACGTCGCTTTGTCGGATTTTAACGAGCAGGAAATGCTCGCCGTGATAGGAAGCAACGAGCTTTTGTCCGGTTATGCCGACTATATAAAATTGCTCGGTATAACGGATATGAATATAGATACTACGGCGTTGAGACAATATCTTAAACGCCCAGTAGAGGGAACGGAGGACTACGATTACGTTATGATGCTTATGCTCGAATACGCTCCCTCCACGTCTGCGTCGTACGAGGTCATGGACAAAGTCAAGGCGGAGTTGTCGTCGAGAGAGGCGGCGTTTTCCGGCACTACGGAAACCGCGCAGGTGCTTATGAACGACACTCTTGCCGATTTGCCCGATTTTATATTGTTTGCGGTGCTTGCGGCGGTGGTGATTTTGTTGCTTGCCACGTCCAGCTTTATGGATCCTCTCATCGTGCTTTTTACTCTCGGCGTGAGTATAGTAATCAGCATGGGATTCAATTATCTTTATCCGTCGATAAGCGTAATAAGCTTTGCGACGAGCGCGGTTTTGCAGCTGGCGATTACTATGGACTATTCCGTCTTTTATATGCATACGTACAAAAAGAATCGTAAGCTTCTCGATCCGTATTCCGCGACCGTAAAATCCGTTCCGGAGGCGGCAAGCTCCGTTATCGCAAGCGGACTTACCACCGTGGGAGGCTTCGTCGCGTTGTATTTTATGAGGTTTAAGCTCGGAGCGGATATCGCCAACGTGATAATAAAGGGCGTGGTTTTGAGTATAATAACGATACTTATCGTTCA
>JBJFAO010000109.1:0-13130 GCA_051887955.1 Christensenellales bacterium | reverse complement strand
ATAAGATGGCGGGACGTCACGGAAACAAGGGCGTTATTTCCAGAGTATTGCCGAGGGAGGATATGCCTTTTATGGCGGACGGTACGCCTTTGCAAATCGTGCTCAACCCGTTGGGCGTTCCGAGCCGTATGAATATAGGACAGGTTCTGGAGGTTCACCTCGGACTCGTAGCCAAGATGCTCGACATAAAAGTGGCGACGCCCGTATTCGACGGAGCGACGGAAAACGACATACAGGAAATGTTCAAGAACAACAATCTTCCCCTCGACGGCAAGATTCAGTTGTACGACGGACGTACCGGCGAGCCTTTTGAAAACAAAGTTACCGTCGGATATATGTATATGCTCAAACTCGTCCACCTCGTCGACGATAAGATACACGCAAGAAGCGTAGGTCCTTACAGCCTCGTTACGCAACAGCCTCTCGGAGGTAAAGCACAATTCGGCGGACAGCGTTTCGGCGAAATGGAAGTCTGGGCTCTCGAAGCCTACGGCGCAAGCCACATTCTGCAGGAGGTTCTTACCGTAAAGAGCGACGATATAATGGGCCGTCAGAAGATATTCGACAGTATTATAAAGAGCAACGTAGCAACCGAGCCCGGAATACCCGAAGCGTTTAAGGTTCTGAAAAAAGAAATTCAGGCGCTCGGACTTGACGTCAAACTTTTCAGCGAGGGTGACGAAGAAATACACCTTCCCGAAAGCTACGACGACGAAAGAGAGTACGAACCCGCGGCGCACAGCCTGAATACGAAGGAAGAAACGAAAGAAGTAAATCTGGACGATTTCGGACTCGACGGACTGGGACTGTTCGACGACAAGTCGGATAAGGATACGCTCTATTCCGACGACGAGGACGACATAGGCGGAGTGCTTGCCAAGCTTTCCGATATGTACGGAGCAGCGGAAGGAGACGAGGACGACGAGGACGACGAAGAGGATACCGAAGATTTGTTTGCGTCTTTGGGCGCCGTCAACGTCGACGATACCGAGGATATTCTGAACAAGAGTTTCGACGACGACGAAATATAGTGAGGTGAACATATATGATAGAGATAAATAATTTTGATTCGATACAAATCAGCATCGCTTCACCCGAAAAGATAAGAGAATGGTCGCACGGCGAGGTCACCAAGCCGGAAACCATAAATTACAGAACTCAAAAGCCTGAAAGAGACGGTTTGTTCTGCGAGAAAATATTCGGGCCGACAAAGGATTACGAATGTCACTGCGGTAAGTATAAAAGAATCCGCTATAAAGGCATCGTCTGCGATAAGTGCGGAGTCGAAGTAACGAAGAGCAAGGTTCGTCGCGAGAGAATGGGACACATCGAGCTTGCGGCTCCGGTAAGCCATATCTGGTATTTCCGCGGAGTTCCGAGCAGAATAAGCACCATACTCAACATGAGCCCCAAGAGCGTGGAACAGGTGATTTATTTCGCTTCTTTCGTAGTGATAGATCCGGGAAAGACCAATTTCTACAAAAAGCAGGTAATAAAGGACGACGAATACAGAGCGGCGATTGAAGAATTCGGCGTGGACAGCTTCGAAGCGGGAATGGGCGCCGAAAGCCTCAAAAAGCTTCTTCGCGAAATCGATTTGGAAAAGGAAAGCGAAGAGTTGAAGGAAGAGCTGGCAAAATGTCAGGGACTCAAAAAGGTAAAGATAGCCAAACGTCTGGAAATAGTGGAAGCGTTCAGAAAGTCTGGGAATCGTCCCGAATGGATGATACTCGACGTGCTTCCCGTCATTCCGCCCGAACTCCGTCCTATGGTACAGCTCGACGGCGGAAGATACGCCACCAGCGACCTTAACGATCTTTACAGAAGGGTAATAAACAGAAACAACCGTCTTAAAAAGATGATTGAATCGGGCGCGCCGGATATAGTCGTCCGCAACGAGAAGCGTATGCTTCAGGAAGCGGTGGACGCTCTTATCGATAACGGTCGTCACGGCAAACCGGTAACGGGAGCGGGAAACAGGAACTTAAAATCCCTTTCCGATATGTTGCGCGGTAAGCAGGGACGTTTCCGTCAGAACCTCCTCGGCAAACGTGTCGACTACTCGGGACGTTCGGTCATCGTAGTAGGGCCGGAACTCAAACTCTATCAATGCGGTCTGCCTAAGGAAATGGCTCTCGAATTGTTCAAGCCGTTTGTATTCCGCAAGCTCGTCGATAAAGAAATTTGCCACAATATAAAGAGCGCGAAACGCGCGGTGGAAAGAATGAAACCGGTAGTGTGGGATATCCTCGAAGAGGTAATAAAAGACCACCCCGTCTTGCTCAACCGTGCTCCTACCCTGCACAGACTCGGTATTCAGGCGTTCGAGCCGGTACTCGTGGAAGGCAGAGCGATAAAGCTTCATCCGTTGGTTTGCCCCGCGTTCAACGCAGACTTCGACGGCGACCAGATGGCGGTTCACGTTCCGTTGAGCATCGAGGCGCAGGCGGAAGCAAGAATACTTATGCTCGCCACGAACAACATTCTTAAGCTGTCCGACGGCAAGCCCGTCGTCTGCCCGACGCAGGATATGATACTCGGTTCTTACTACCTTACTATGGAAAAGCCGGGAGCGAAGGGAGAAGGTCGTTATTTCAAGGATCCGGACGAAGCAAAAATGGCTTATCAGGTCAAAGAAATCGACCTGCAGGCGAGAATCAACGTCCGTATGACCAAGGAAATAAACGGATTGGTTTATAAGAAGATAATTCCTTGTACCGTAGGTAAGATTATTTTCAACGAAGCGATACCTCAGGATCTCGGATTTGTGGAAAGAAAGACCAACGACCAGATGATGGATCTCGAAATAGATTTTATCGTTAAGAAGAAACAGCTTTCGCAGATCGTAGAGCGTTGCTTCAAGCTTAAGGGTGCGACGGAGGTCGCTAAGGTTCTGGATAAAATCAAAGCCCTCGGTTATAAGTATTCGACGATAAGCGCGATAACCACGAGCGTTTTCGATATGAAGATACCGGGCGATAAGCAACAGATTCTCAACGACGCCGAAAACGAGGTTTTGAGAATAGAAAAGAACTATAAACGCGGTCTTATTACCGACGACGAAAGATATACCGAGGTCGTGGACGTTTGGAAAAACACGACCGACGCCGTAGAAAAGGATTTGGAGAAAAACTTCAAAGAAGTCGACAAAATGAATCCTATATGGATGATGGCGGATTCCGGCGCGCGCGGTAGCATGCAACAGATAAAGCAGCTTTCCGGTATGCGCGGACTTATGAACGACCCGACGGGTAAAATCATAGAAATTCCGGTTAAGTCTTCCTTCCGTGAAGGTCTGAGCGTTTTGGAATACTTTATATCCAGCCACGGCGCGCGTAAGGGCGGAGCGGATACGGCGTTAAAGACAGCCGACTCCGGATATCTTACCCGTAGGCTCGTCGACGTAAGCCAGGACGTTATCGTCAACGAAACCGACTGCGGAGACAAGAAAGGTATATTGGTGCGCAACCTTGTAGACGCAAGCGGCAGACTGGTAGAAGAAATAGCCGAAAGAATATCGGGAAGATACACAGTAAGCGACGTTGTCAATCCCTCCACGGGAGAGGTTATCGTACCTGCCGATACGATGATAAGCGAGGATAAAGCCAAAGAAATTCAGGACGCCGGAATAGAAGAACTCTATATAAGAAGCGTGCTCAGCTGTAAGTGCAAGGTCGGCGTTTGCTCCAAGTGCTACGGCGCGAACATGTCGAGCAACAATACCGTAAAGGTAGGCGAAGCGGTCGGTATCATAGCCGCACAGTCCATAGGCGAGCCCGGTACTCAGCTTACGATGCGTACCTTCCACACCGGCGGCGTTGCGTCGAGCGCAGATATCACGCAAGGTCTTCCCCGTGTAGTAGAGCTTGTCGAAGCGCGCAAACCGAAGGGCGAAGCCGCGGTTGCCGACGTCAAGGGTAAAATAACCGTGACCGAGGAGGGCGTAAACCGTACCGTTCATCTCGACGGAGCGGACGAAATCAAGTTCGATTATAAGATTCCGTTCGGAGCGAAGCTCCTTGTAAAGAACGGACAGAGCATCGAAGCCGGCGATCCGTTGTTTGTCGGTAGCGTAAATCCGCAGGATATCCTGAGGACGAAGGGCGTAGGCGGAGTTCAGGAAATGATGATAAGAGAAATTCAGTCCGCTTACCGCGTCAACGGCGTTCATATCAACGACAAGCACATAGAGGTTATCGTTCGTCAGATGCTCAGGAAAGTGCGTATCAGCAATCCGAACGATACCGACCTGTTGCTTAACGAGCTTGTGGATATTTCCAGATTGGAGGAGGCCAACGAAAAAGCCCTCGAAAACGGCGGAATGCCCGCAACGGCGACGAGAGTTCTGCTCGGTATCAGCAAGGCGGCTCTCGCAACGGAAAGCTTCCTGTCCGCGGCGTCCTTCCAGGAGACGGCAAGAGTGTTGACCGACGCCGCCATCAAGGGTAAAGTCGACAAACTCGTCGGACTTAAAGAGAACGTTATCATCGGTAAACTCATACCCGCAGGAACCGGTATGAAGCAATATCGTAACGTTACCCTCGTCAATAAGGAAGAAGAGAACAGCAAAGTCACCGAAGACAAATTCGACGAAGTCAACTATTCCGACGAAGAAGAATAGTCCGATAAAAAGTCAATAACGATATAAGGCGGACGAAGATTCCGCCTTATTCGGCTTATTATAACAAAGGAGAATGTTTATGAGAAGGTTATTTACTTCCGAGAGCGTAACGGAAGGGCATCCCGACAAGGTTTGCGACCAGATAAGCGACGCTATACTCGACGCCATATTGAAAGAGGACAAAAACGCACGCGTGGCTTGCGAATGCTGTTGCACGGAGAATTTTTTGCTCATAATGGGCGAGATTACCACGACGGCTAAAGTCGACGTAGAAAAAGTGGCGAGAGAAACCATAAAGAAAATAGGTTACGACAAGCCGGAATACGGTTTCGATTACAATACCGTCAGAATAGAGGTATTGCTCAACACGCAGTCGCCGGATATCGCTATGGGCGTGGACAGCAGTATGGAACGGAGAGCGGGCGGCGACGACTTCGACAAAATAGGCGCAGGCGATCAGGGGCTTATGTTCGGTTTTGCCACCGACGAAACGGAAGAATATATGCCGTTGGCTATAGTATTGAGTCATAAGCTCTGTAAAATACTTGCCGACAAGAGAAAGAGCGGAGAGATACCCTATTTAAGGCCCGACGGCAAGGCTCAGGTTACGGTAGAATACGACGGCAATACTCCGTCGAGAGTAGACGCCGTAGTCCTCAGCACGCAACACGATCCCGACGTAGATATAGAGGTTTTGCGCAAGGATATGTTGGAAAAGGTAATCAAAGAGGGGATACCGGAAAAATATCTCGACGAAAATACCAAGTATTATATAAATCCTACGGGAAGATTCGTGGTCGGAGGACCTAAAGGGGACAGCGGTCTTACGGGCAGAAAAATAATAGTCGATACCTACGGAGGCTTTATCCCTCACGGAGGCGGATGTTTTTCGGGAAAAGATCCTACGAAGGTGGACAGGAGCGCTACCTATTACGCAAGATACGTTGCAAAAAACGTGGTTGCGGCAGGGCTCGGCAAGCAATGCGAAATTCAGATAGCGTACGCTATAGGCAAGGCAAACCCCGTATCGGTAGATATCAACACTCACGGGACGGGAGTAACGGACGACGGCAGATTGTCGGAAATAGTAAAGTCCGTATTCGATTTCCGTCCTATGGCAATAATAAGCAATCTGAATCTCAATGCTCCTCAGTTTGCCGGAACGGCGAGCTACGGGCATTTCGGAAACGGCAATTACCGATGGGAGCAGACGGACAAGGCGGAGGAGCTGAAAAAATATCTGTAATATGACGGTTAAAGGAAGGGTAGCGGAAATAATATTCGTAAACGAAGAAAACGGCTACACCGTCTTAAATTTTGAGACCGACGGCGATTTTTTTACTGCCGTCGGTATTTTTCCGCTCGTAAGCGAGGGCGAATACTTTATTCTTACGGGCGAATTCAAAAAAAACAGTAAGTTCGGCGAACAGTTCGTCGTCGAAAACGTCGAGATGTCCGAGCCGGACGACGTGCAAGGAATTTTTAACTATCTATCCGGAGGCTTGTTCAGAGGCGTAGGAGAAAAGACGGCGGAACAAATAGTAAAAAAATTCGGTTTGCGTACTCTCGATATTTTAGAAAACAATCCCGAAGAATTAAGAAAAGTACCCGGTATAGGAAAAGCGAAACTTGCCGACATCGTAGAGAGCTACCGCAATACGCGCGAAATGAAAGAAAGCGTGTGTTTTTTGCAAAAATACGGAATAACGATGAGTCTTGCGGTCAAGATATACCGAGTTTACGGCGAAGCCACGATTTCGGTCATAAGCAACAACCCGTACGTTCTTATCGAAAGCGTAAACGGAGTCGGATTTATTACCGCGGACAAAATAGCGGAAAAAATGGGTATTGACCGGGACAGCGAGTTTCGCATAAAAGCGGGTATTGTTTATACCCTTATAGAGGTTGCCGGAAAAAGCGGTCACACCTGTCTTCCGAGAGAGCTTCTTTTGGAATATACGGAACGATTACTCGGAGTGGAAAAAGAAAAAATCACCGAGGTGCTCGACGGACTTTTCAACGTGAAAAGAATCGAAGCTGACGGGGTGGAATATATAGCTACCGACGTAAATTATCGTACCGAAAACGCCATTGCCACGAAATTGATTCTGTTGAAAAAAGCGGTTGAGCCTTGGGATATCGACGAAGAAAAAGAGTTGAAAAATTTTGAAAAAAGCTCCTCGATTACCTTGCACGAACGTCAGCGCGAAGCTGTTCTGAGCGTATTTCGTTCGGGAGTTACCGTAATTACCGGCGGTCCGGGCACGGGAAAAACCACGATAATAAAGGCGATTACCGCAATAGCCGGACAGCGGGGCAAAAAAATCACGCTTTGCGCGCCTACGGGAAGAGCGAGCAAAAGAATGACGGAAATGACGGGCATGGAATCAAAAACAATTCATAGACTTCTCGGAGTGGATTTTTCCGCCGAAAACAAATTCGAAAAAAACGAAAGCAATCTTTTGGAGTCCGACATAATTATCGTAGACGAAATAAGCATGGCGGATATATACGTCTTTCACGCCTTGTTAAAAGCTATAGCGCAGGGCACGCGATTGGTGCTCGTAGGGGATAAGGATCAGCTTCCGAGCGTATCCTGCGGAAATATTCTGAGCGACGTTATTTCCTCAGGTAAAGTAAACGTAGTGTATCTTACCGAAATTTACCGACAGTCGGACCAAAGCTATATAATTACGAACGCGCACAGGATAAACAGGGGAGAAATGCCCCTGCCCGACAATCGCAATGATTTTTTCATAAGCAATAAAAGCGACGGTACGGATATCCTAAACACGGTAATGAGTATGCTAAAAACGCGAATTCCGAAATTTGCAAACCTGTCTCCCAACGATATTCAGGTGCTTGCGCCCGTGAAGAAAGGAGTGGTGGGAGTAGAAAATCTCAACGAGAGAATACAGAGCGAACTGAATCCGGAGGGTAAAAGTATAATTCACGGTAAGACTACGTTCAGGATAGGGGATAAGGTTATGCAGAATTGTAATAATTACTGCACGCTGTGGAAAAAACCCGAAACGGGGGAGATGGGAAGCGGAGTTTTTAACGGCGATCTGGGTTTCGTATGCGACGTGGGAAGCGACGGACTTTCGGTTTGTTTCGACGACGGGAAGGTGGTAAATTATACGGGAGCCGACCTCGACGAATTGATGCTCGCATATTGTATCAGCGTGCACAAATCGCAGGGAAGCGAATTTCCGGTGGTTATACTCGCGCTGAGCGGAGCCAATTATATGATAATGACCAGGAATCTTCTTTATACTGCCGTTACGAGAGCGAAGAAAATGGTAGTCATAGTCGGCGACGAGGCGTGCATAAAGCAAATGGTAAGCAACGATTATACCGCAAAGAGATATTCTCTTCTGAAGCACTTTTTACAGACCAACGAGAGTAAGGTGGAATTGCTGTGGAGATAAATAAGTTTTTAGCCGCGTTGAAAGACGCTTTTTTCCCCGTAGGTATCACCTGCAACGCGTGCGGAGCGGAGCTTTCGGAAAGCGAGAGAGAATTTTCGCTTTGTCGCTCGTGCGAGGAAAAACTCGTCAAAACAAAGCCTGCGAAGTTCGGCGAAATTACCGTTTATTCGCGATTTCATTATGAGAGCGTCGCAAGGAAATACGTGCTCGATTATAAGGATTCCGATAAGCCTTATATCGCCCTGTACATGGCAAAATATCTTTACGAGGCGTACGCGGAATACGGTTTGGAAGCGGACTCGGTTTGTTACGTGCCGTCCTCTCCTGCGGCGGTAAAAAGAAGAGGCTACGACGGAATGGAAATAGCGGCGGAAGAATTTTCCGCGCTGTCCGGCGTAAAGATAGAGAGTCGACTTTTCAGGAAGGACGGAATAGATCAGACCAAACTGAGAGCGGAAGAAAGGGCGGAAAACGTAAAGGGCAAATTTTTGTCGCGCGGAGGATTTAGCGGCACGGTTTTGCTTCTCGACGACGTGGTTACTACGGGAGCTACGTTGAAAGAGTGCTCCGACGTTATTTTAAGACACGGAGCGGATAAAGTGATTTGTCTTACTTTCGCTAAGGCTCGCGAATAAGCGCGACGGGCTTTTTACTCATTTTATACGGTATAAGCGTTGAAATGGAAAGCTCTTTGTGATACAATAAGAACGCGACTTTAAGTTTTATTCTTGAATCCGACGGTTACGTCGGGAATAAAAATCCAAATAAATTCGTAAAAAAACGGTACGACCGAAAAACGAGGTGAAGAAATGAACAAATATACCGCTCTTAAGGCGCAGGATCCCGAAGTATTCAAAGCCATAAAGCAGGAAACGTCACGTCAAAAAAACACCGTTGAGCTTATAGCCAGCGAAAATTTCGTTTCGCCCGCGGTGCTCGACGCGGTGGGAAGCGTGCTTACGAATAAATACGCGGAGGGATATCCCGGGAACAGGTATTACGGCGGTTGCAAATACGTCGATAAGGTGGAGGAGATAGCGGTAGAAAGGCTTAAAAAACTCTACGGATGCGAACACGCCAACGTTCAGCCGCACAGCGGAGCCAACGCCAATTTCGCCGCCTACGTAGCTTTGCTGAAGCCCGGCGACACGATAATGGGAATGAGCCTTTCTCACGGCGGACACCTTACTCACGGGTGTAAAGCCAACGTGAGCGGAAAATACTTTAACGTGATTCCTTACGGGGTAAGTCCGCTGACCGAAACTATCGATTACGACGAAGTGGAAAGAATAGCCACCGAGACTCGTCCGCAGATGATAGTTGCCGGAGCCAGCGCGTATCCGAGAATAATAGATTTTGAAAGATTTCGTAAAATAGCCGACAAAGTTGGGGCGTATCTTACCGTGGATATGGCGCATATAGCGGGGCTTGTCGCGGCGGGGTTGCATCCGAGTCCCGTTCCTTACGCCGACATAGTTACCAGCACCACGCACAAAACTCTCAGAGGACCGAGAGGCGGTATAATTATGTGCAAGGCGGAATACGCTCAGAAAGTCGACAAGGCTGTTTTCCCGGGCACGCAGGGCGGACCGCTCGAACACGTTATCGCGGGCAAAGCGGTAGCTTTCGGTGAGGCTCTCACGGACGAATTCAAAGAATATCAGAGACAAATCGTAAAGAACGCTTCCGCAATGGCAGACGAGCTGCAAAAATGCGGAATCAAGCTTGTTTCCGGCGGCACGGACAACCATCTTATGCTACTCGATTTTACCGATTTAGGGGTTACGGGATTGGAGGTAGAACAGAATCTCGAAAGGGCGAACATCACCGTAAACAAGAATACTGTTCCCAACGAAACGCGTAAGCCTTCGATAACGAGCGGAATAAGAGTAGGCACTCCGTCCGTGACTACGAGGGGTATGAAAGAAGACGAAATGCGCATTATCGCCCGTCTTATTGCAGAAATCGTGCGCGACGGTAAGAGCGCGATTCCGAAAGTGCGCGCATCCGTAAAGGAATTGCTCAAAAACTTTCCTCTGCAATATTGATATCGAAGCTCCTTTTCCCCAAAAAGCTTTGCTTTTTCGGGGTGCCCCGGTTTAATCGAAGTCCTTGGTAAGTCCCGAGTCGGCAGCCGAGAACGCGCTTGAAATCTAAAAAACAAAAGGGAATGAAACCATTCCCTTTTGTTAAATATTCGTGGGGAATTTAGAAGAAGAATTAAATACAATATAAACAAATAGCGAGTTTGTAAGAAAAAAAGGTTTCCTTTTGTTTAATATGGTGAAAGGAAACCTTTTGGTTTATATACTTGCCTTGTGTTCTGTACCCCAATCAAACATGGCGTCTAAAATAGGCTTAAACGAAACTTAAATTTTTTTCTTGTTTAAATCTATAAGTTTAAACCCTGTAATTGCATTTCTGACATTGTTTGAGCGGGAGTTCGCTTTCTTCGTTATAGTATATACCAGACCATTTACAAATACTTTGTAAAATAGGAACAATAGATTTCCCTTTTTCGGTTAAAGAATATTCAACTCTCGGTGGTATTTCGTCAAATTGATTACGTTCCACAATATCGTCGGTTATCAATTCTTTTAACGTGGCGGCAAGAACGGCGTCCGTTATATTTGCCATTTCGGAACGTATCGCACTGTAACGCATAGTGCCTATTTCCGATAATACGCAAATAATTCTTGATTTCCATTTGCCGCCAAACAGTTCCATTCCGTATTCCAACGGACAGCGTATATCTTTTTCTAATTTCGGTTTATACATTGTAATTCCTCCGTTTATTATCTCCATTTTAACATATCGCTCTATATATTGCAAGTAACTAATAAAATTATTAGTTACTAATAAATTTGCTTATATCTTGCGGGTCTTTAGTGGTAAGGTTATAATATGGCTATGCTTTAAGCCAAGCAAAAAAAATTTCGGAGGACTTAAAAATGAAAGTTAAGGCTTATTTGGAAATCACAATGAAGATTGACGAGCAAAATCGTCCCGCTGCGGCAAAGGTTTATAACGACTATCGCGGACCTTTTCTGAAAGAGATTAAAGGTGCGTTGACGAAAGACCTTTTAATCCGCAATGAAGACGTGCAGGTTTTACACGGCTTTGACAGCGTAGAACACGCCGCCGCTTATCTTGAAAGCGAAATGTTCAAGAACGACGTGTTCGTCGGATTGAAACCGCTTTGGAGCGCAGATCCAGAAGTGAAAATTTACACAGTTGCATAAGAATAAAAGAGAAAAGGCGGCAAACAATGCCGTCTTTTCGATATGGAGCATATATGAAGCATAATGGCATTGTTGAAGGAACGACGGGAAATTACGAAAACGAAGTACGAAAACTGAAAGATGCGCTTGCGGATGCGGACGCAGTTATCGTGGGCGCGGGTGCGGGACTTTCTTCTTCCGCAGGGTATAATTTCGACGGAGAGCGGTTACAAAAATATTTTGGTGATTTTGTGGCAAAGTACGGTATGACGGATATGTATTCGGGCTGTTTTGCTCCCTTTGAATCAAGAGAAGAACGCTGGGCGTATTGGTCGTGCTGGGCGTGGATTAACAGATACGAACCCATTCCAAAAGACACGCATAAAAAACTGCTCTTTCTTTTAGAAGGCAAAGATTATTTTGTTCTCACTACAAATATAGACCACACGTTTCAACGTTCGGGTTTCCCCAAAGAAAGGCTTTGCTATACGCAGGGCGATTTCGGGCTATTTCAATGCTCCGCACCTTGCCACAGCAATACATATGATAACAAAGATGTTTTACAAAAAATGATGGCTCAACAAAAAAATATGCGCGTTCCGTCGGAACTTATCCCACACTGTCCGCATTGCGGGCGCGAAATGGATTTCAATTTGTTCTGGGATAATACATTTGTTAGAGATGAAGGCTGGCATATTGCGCATAATCGTTATACTAACTATATCGAAAACCACAGCAAGGGTAAAATTCTTTATTTGGAATTGGGCGTAGGGTTCAATTCGCCCGGTGTAATTAAAATTCCGTTCTGGAATATGGCGACGAAAAACGAGCGGGCAATCTTTGCAAGTATCAATCTCACACTTCCCTGTTATCCGGAAGCGTTGCGAGACCGCTCTATCGTTTTACAGTCTGACATTGATAATACACTTGCCGATTTACTTTCGTAAATAAGGCATTATGAATAAATAACACATAAGGAGATACGACATATGAAAATAGCGGTAACTTATCAAGATGGAAATGTTTTTCAGCATTTCGGACACACGAAACAATTTAAGATTTATACTGCGGAAAACGGAAAGATTTTATCGTCTGAAATAGTCAAAACGAACGGTAACGGACATGGTGCGCTTGCAGATTTTCTTGCAGAACGCGGAGTGAATGTACTTATTTGCGGCGGGATTGGCGGCGGAGCGAAAGATGCGCTCGCACAGGCGAAAATATTGCTTTACGGCGGCGTAACGGGAAATGCGGACGAAGTTGTGCAAGCAGCCCTAAACGGAACGCTGCACTATAACGCAGACGTTGTCTGTACTCACCATGAATACGAGAATAAAACTCATTCCTGTAAAAACCATAATTGTTGCGAAGAAAACTGATTATATAAATGCATAATTACCAAAGTCTATTTCTGAGGAAATAATGATATGGAACAGTCGGGAAGAAGAAAACTTTTAATTGAATATCTATTATCGGAAAATAAACATACGGTAGGAATACCGTCGGATTCCGACGGACAAAAACGGTTGTTCCGTGCGCTCGTAAACGTGCGTATGCCGAAAGCGGCAAACAAGGAATTTATCCGTTTGCAGGACGAATATTTACAGGAAGAATTACGGATTAAAGGTATAACCGATATAGCCGACCTTTCGCCCGTTGCCCCCGATATTTACATTTGGCAAGGCGATATAACCACGCTTAAATGCGACGGCATAGTCAACGCCGCAAACTCTCAAATGCTCGGTTGTTTTTGCCCTAATCACGGCTGTATCGACAATGCCATTCATACGTTTGCGGGTATTCAATTAAGGCAAGAGTGCGCAGAGATTATGCAAAAGCAAGGCTATGAAGAACCTA
>JBJFAO010000108.1:0-2655 GCA_051887955.1 Christensenellales bacterium | reverse complement strand
AAACAGGCTTACGGTGGCAGTTTTCCGTTATTGCACGGGAACTTATCTGGAAGATCAGGATATGTGGCGTATATCCGGTATTTTCCGCAGCGTTTATCTTATAGAAAAGCCCGTTACGGAAATTTCGGATTTTTTTGCAAGATGCTGTTTTGACGACGGATACGGAGAAGCGACTGTTAAAGTAGACGCCGCAATAAAAGGCGAATCGAAGGATTTGTCTGTGGCAATTACGTTGAAAGACGGCGGAAATATCGTATGGAGCGTAACGAGCGACGCTTCCGATATGGTAAAACTTGAAGGCAAAGTGTCCGCTCCTTTCCTTTGGTCTCACGAAAATCCGTATCTTTACGACTTGGAAATCGAACTTATACGAGGGAATGAGGTATTGGACAGACGTAGATGTAAATTCGGTTTCAGAGAGATAAAAACCGTCCCGATGATCGACGGAAGAGGTCCGTTTATTTTGCTTAACGGAAAGCCGTTAAAATTCCGCGGAGTAAACAGACACGAATTTCACCCCGAATACGGGCATGCCGTGCCGGAGGAAAAAATACGTTACGATCTGGAGCTGTGCCTGA
Organism: Christensenellales bacterium; assembly: GCA_051887955.1. Classification (GTDB taxonomy): domain Bacteria; phylum Bacillota; class Clostridia; order Christensenellales; family DTU072; genus CAG-1782. The sequence continues at coordinate 2,077 of JBJFAO010000108.1, read as the reverse complement.
AAAACAATATCACGGCTATAAGGACGAGTCATTATCCCAATAGCAAAGTTTTTTACGATCTTTGCGACGAAATGGGTATCCTCGTCATGTGCGAAAACAACCTCGAAACGCACGGTTTGAGTTTTATGATCCCCAACGGAAGCAAGCTTTGGACGGAGCAATGCGTTTATCGCGTGCGCAATATGGTCAATACGTATAAAAATCATCCGTGCATAGTCAGCTGGTCTTTGGGTAACGAATCGGGATTCGGAAATGCCTTCAGAGAAATGAAGAAAGCCGTTCTTGAGATAGACGATACGAGATTTATTCACTACGAAGAGGACGTTACCGGGCAGGTGAGCGACGTTATGAGCGAGATGTATGCCCCTCTTGAAAAAATGGAAGCTATCGGGGAGAATAAAAAAATTACTCATTGCGCGTTTACGGTGTTCCGTCCGCTCGGAGTCGTCTATTCACCGAAAAAATACAAGGATTTGCCTTATATGCAATGCGAATACGCGCATTGCATGGGTAACAGTCTGGGGAATTTTGCAGATTATTGGAAGCAGTATAAAAAATACGATAGATTGGCAGGCGGATTTATATGGGATTTTGCCGATCAGAGCATTAAATACGATAATAACGGAGTAACGGAATGGCGTTACGGAGGGGATTTCGGCGATAGGCCTAATTCCGGCGGTTTTGCGTTTAACGGTATAGTCAGAGCGGACAGGTCTCCCAATCCGGCGTTGTATGAGGTAAAGAAAGTATATCAGATGCCCGAGTTTTATTTTGAAAATAACTCCGTTACAGTTAAAAACGGATATATGTTTTTGAATATCGGAGGATATTTATTGAAATTATCTTACTACGGCGACGGCACCCTTATGAAAGAGGAAACTGTCGTTTTATCGGATACGGCTCCCGGCGAAACGTTCTCTTATGCGTTTACCATACCGGATTTCGGCGGTGAAATAAATATCGTGGCGGAATTGTCTTTGACCAAAAACAGAGGAGTATTGCCAGCGGGACACGTAGTCGCCTATGAACAATATTTAATAAAATCTACCGATTTTGCGTTGAAACCTCTTAAGGGTAACGCCTCGTACGACGAGAGCGATTGGGAAATAACCGTCAACGAGGGAGATATGAAGGTTACGATAGAAAAAGCTAGCGGCGCGGTTACGAGTATATCCGTAAACGGCTCCGAAAAATTAAGAGAACCGCTTGTTCCCAATTTCTGTCGTCCGTCGATAGATAACGACCGTTATGCGCAGGTAAATTTGGAATTCGTCAAAAAGATAATGGGCGTATATAAATTCAATTCGGCTCAAAAGAAGTTGCGTCCGAAAGAAATTACCCTAACCCAAAACGACGGCGTCGTATCCGTTGCGATAGATTGGAAAATGCCTTACGTAAGCGGATTGCGCTCGGAATACACCATAGGAAAGGGCGCCGTTGACGTATCTATGAAATTACATGCAAAAACCGACCTTATAAGATACGGATTTAAGTTCGCGTTGCGAGAGGGAGTGAAAAAAATAGATTTTTACGCGCGCGGAGCGCATGAAAATCATTGCGACAGAAAGGATTCGGCGATATTGAAAAGGTATGAAGGGAAAGCGGTCGACTTTAATCACGAATATCTGTTTCCGCAGGAAAACGGCAATCATACCGACGCAAGATTTTTAAATTTAGGAGAAGACAACGAAGGAATAAAGGTTATTGCCAAAGACGAGCCTTTTGAATTCAGCGTGCAGGAATACTCTATGGAGACAATAGATAAGGCAGGTCATTTGCACGAGCTTATAGGTAAAAAGAACGATTATTATACCGTATATATTGACGGTAAACAGCGCGGCGTTGGCGGAGACGTACCTGCTATGGCTACGTTGAAGCGTCAATACAAAATTCTCAAAGGACAGGATTATTCCTTCGGGTTCCGTATCGCGGTGAAATAGATGAAGACCGGACTTGTACTCGAGGGCGGAGGCGCGAAAGGAGCTTTTCATTGCGGAGCGATAAAAGCACTTTATGATAACGGTTACGTTTTTGACGGAGTAGCCGGAACCAGCATAGGCGCGATTAACGCCGCTCT
>JBJFAO010000107.1:0-2655 GCA_051887955.1 Christensenellales bacterium | reverse complement strand
GATTGAGTTGTCTTTCGCTCAGCCTTTTTCTGAGATTCGCAACGAGGAGATCGACTATTCTTATTATATCCTTTTTCGTAAGCGGTTTGAAGAATACTATTTCGTCAAGACGGTTGAGGAATTCGGGACGGAAGCTCTGTTTCAGCAGGTTTTCCGTTTCTTCTTTGGCGGTTGCGCTTATTTCGCCGTTTTCATCGATACCGTCGAGAAGATATACGGAGCCGAGATTGCTCGTCATTATTATAATGGTATTTTTGAAATCCACCGTTCTGCCTTGAGAATCGGTTATTCTTCCGTCGTCCAGCACCTGGAGCAGAATATTGAATACGTCGGGATGAGCTTTTTCGATTTCATCGAAGAGAACGACCGAATACGGATGGCGACGTACCGCTTCCGTAAGCTGTCCGCCTTCGTCGTATCCGACGTATCCCGGAGGCGCGCCGATAAGACGCGATACCGAGAATTTTTCCATATATTCGCTCATATCTATTCTGACGATATTGCGTTCGTCGTCGAAAAGGCATTCGGCGAGGGATTTAGCCAGCTCCGTTTTGCCTACGCCTGTGGGACCGAGGAACATAAACGAGCCTATGGGACGGTTCGGGTCGGAAATACCCGCGCGACTTCTGAGTATTGCTTCGCTAATAAGTTTAACGGCTTCGTCCTGACCGACTACGCGCTTGTGAAGGATATTTTCAAGGTTAAGTATTTTTTCTCTTTCGCCTTCCATAAGCTTGCTTATAGGAATACCTGTCCATCTTGACACTATTTTCGATATCTCTTCTTCGGTAACCTGATCGCGCAGTAATGTATTACCTTTTTCGTTATTCGGTTGCGATTGCAACGATTTAAGGCGGTTTTCAAGTTCGGGTAATTTTCCGTAACGCAGTTTTGCCGCTTTTTCATAATCGAAAGATCGCTGAGCTATTTCTATTTCGGAATTGACTTTTTCTATTTCTTGTTTGACGGATTGCACAGAGTTTATCCCCGATTTTTCGGTTTCCCATTGCGCTTTCATGGCGTTGAATTTTTCGCGGAGATCGGCAAGCTCTTTCTGAATGGTTGACAGTCTGTCGGCTGAAAGCTGGTCTTTTTCTTTTTTGAGCGCCGTTTCTTCTATCTCCAGCTGCATTATTTTTCTTCTCGCTTCATCCATTTCAGCCGGCATAGAATCGATTTCGGTACGGATCATGGCGCATGCTTCGTCAACCAAATCGATAGCTTTATCGGGCAAAAATCTGTCGGTGATATATCTGTTGGAGAGGGTAGCGGCAGCGACCAACGCGTTGTCGTGAATTCGTACGCCGTGGAATATTTCGTAGCGTTCTTTCAGACCTCTCAGTATGCTTATCGTATCTTCGACGGTAGGTTCGTTTACCGTCACCGGTTGAAAACGCCTTTCGAGCGCGGCGTCTTTTTCTATATATTTACGATATTCGTCGAGTGTTGTGGCGCCTATGCAGTGCAATTCGCCTCGCGCAAGCATAGGTTTAAGTAAATTGCCCGCGTCCATAGCGCTGTCGGTTTTGCCCGCTCCGACTATGGTGTGAAGTTCGTCGATGAAAAGTATGATTTGACCTTCGCTTTTTTTGACTTCGTTAAGTACGGCTTTGAGTCTTTCTTCAAATTCGCCTCTGAATTTAGCTCCAGCAATAAGAGCTCCCATATCCAAAGAAAAAATAGTTTTTTCTTTAAGACCTTCGGGCACGTCTCCGCGTACGATTCGTATCGCAAGTCCTTCGGCTATAGCCGTTTTTCCCACGCCCGGTTCGCCGATAAGCACCGGGTTGTTTTTCGTCTTTCTGGAAAGAATTCTTATAATATTCCTTATTTCGGTATCCCTGCCGATAACGGGATCGAGCTTTTGTTCTCTTGCGCGCTTGGTAAGGTCGCTTCCGTATTTTTCCAAAGCTTCGTACGTGGCTTCCGGATTATCGCTCGTCACTCGATTGTTCTTTTTTATTTTGTCGGTTTGCGAGCGAAAATCGGCAACGGGTACGCCGTTGTCTGCGAATATTTTTGCGATTTCGGGGCATTTTTCCAGTATCGCCAGCATAATGTGTTCTACGCTTACGTATTCGTCTTTATAGTTTTTTGCCAAGGTTTCCGAATACGTTAAAGCTCTGTCCGTTGCCGGCGAGACGTAAATTTTTCCCGGCTCGCGTCCCGCACCGCTTACTTTGGGCATGCGACGAATTTGCGTATCGAGCGACGAAGCAATCGCGTCGGGATCGGCTCCGCACTTTTTTATTATCGAAGCGACTATTCCGGCGTCGTCGTCGACGAGAGCGTAAGAAACGTGTTCCGGCAAAATTTCCGAATTTTGATTTTCGATCGCAATGTTTTGCGCATTTTGAAGGGCTTCAAGACTTTTTTGCGTCAATTTTTGAGTGTTCATATTTTGCCTCCTTTATATTATTAAGGAATTGTTCAAATAAGACAAATAGCGATTCTCCATTTCCGTTACGTTGCCGCGCCCTGCGACGTAGGCTTTTACGATGTCGTCGAACATACCTATATAGTCGCTTATGGCCCTTGCGGTCTGTTCGCCCGTATACGTTTCTCCGTAAGGATAGGAAAGCGTCCTGGTGAATTTTCCGTTATCGAAGGAATAATTCATTTCTTTGTTTGCAAACGCGTTTTTAAGATATATGC
>JBJFAO010000106.1:0-2657 GCA_051887955.1 Christensenellales bacterium | reverse complement strand
CAAGATAGGGGAAAATCCCGCCCTTGCAAAAGCGGGAGCCTACTATCACGACGTGGGGAAATTGAAAAATCCTCTGTGCTTTACAGAAAATCAGAACGGGTACAATCCGCACGACGATTATATCCCTGAAGTCAGCGTATATATGATAACCGACCACGTTGCTTACGGAGCGGAGCTCATAAAAAAATATAAATTGCCGACGGCGCTTGCAGACATAGCGCGAGAGCATCACGGCACTACTCCGGTACAGTATTTTCTCAACAAAGCGAAAAGCATAACCGACGAACAGCTCGCGAAAGAACAATTCTGTTATCACGGACCGAAACCGCATACGAAAATAGCCGGACTCATTATGATAGTCGATACGGTAGAGGCGGCGACGAGAGCGCAGGGCGCGGACGGGGACGCCGACAAGCTGAGAGCGTTTATTCATAAGCTTATCGACGGTAAGGTTTCTTCCGGACAATTTACCGATTGTCCTCTTACCTATAAGGACTTGCAGGATATAGAGGATACTCTCGCGGAGACGCTGCCGAGTCTCTATCACCAAAGAATAAAATATGTGAAGGAAAAGCAATGATAAGAATTTACGGTAATTACGAAGATATAATAAAAAACACGATATATAAGGCTGCGGACAGGCTGGGATTTTCCGTCGACGACGTCGACGTGGAAGTAAGCGTGGTGGACGAAGAGGAAATAAAAAGTCTGAATGCGGAAACGCGCGGAATAGACAAGGTAACGGACGTTTTGAGCTTTCAGAATCTCGAAAACGTAAAATTACCCCTTATCGCTTCCGATTATCCCGAAGAAATAAACGAGGAGGACGGTTCGATAATTTTAGGAGAAATTCTCATCTGCGAAGAGAGGGCGAAAAGTCAGGCGGAAGAATACGGACACGGGGTGGAAAGAGAAATCGCTTTTCTTACCTGTCACGGAATGTTGCATCTTCTCGGCTTCGACCATCAGGACGAAGAGGGAGAAAAAGAAATGAATAACCTATGCGAAGAAATTCTGACGGGAGCGGGTTATACGCGGGAAAAAAAGACGGAAAAAAGGGAGTTTCGTTCGGGTTTCGTTGCGGTAATGGGCAAACCGAACGCAGGTAAAAGCACTCTTATCAACACGATAGTGGGCGAAAAGGTGGCTATAGTCAGCTGGAAACCGCAGACGACGCGCAACAAAATCGTCGGTATATATAACGAAGAAAACTACCAGATAGTATTTATAGACACCCCCGGACTGCACAAGCCGAAAAATCATCTCGGAGAGTACATGATGAAGACGGCGAGCACGGCTCTCGACGGGGTGGACTGCGTGATTTACGTAGTAGAAGCGGAAAAAGGCTATGACGAAAAGGACAAATTCAATATAGTAAGCTACGTGAATTCGGGGCACAAAGTCATAGTCGTCGTAAACAAAGTGGATCACGTGACCAAAGAAAAGGTATTCGGCATTCTTACCGAGCTTAACAATCTCGACAAATTGACGGCGGTCGTACCCGTTTCCGCATTGAGAAGTAGGAATATCAAGCCGCTGAAAGACGAGATAAAAAAACTTCTCACGGATACCGTAAAGTATTATCCCGACGAGCAGTACACCGACAGGAACATGCGTTTTATGGCGGCGGAAATAATAAGAGAAAAGGCATTGCGCCTTCTGGATAAAGAGGTTCCTTACGGTATAGGGGTAGATATAAGAGAATATCGCGTAAGGGAAAGCGGAATAATAGACGTCAACGCCGATATTATCTGCGAAAAACCGGCGCACAAGCCCATTATACTCGGCAAAGGGGGAGCGATGATTAAAAAAATCGCCACTTACGCCCGACAGGATTTGGAAGAAATGACGGGGAGTAAGATTTTTTTGACGTTGTTTGTGCGGGTGAAGGACGATTGGAGAGGAAGCGATTTTATTATGAGAGAGCTCGGGTACGATACCTCCAATCCGGATTAAAATTTTTTTGAAAGTATAAAAAGATATTTTGCGGACATTCTAATATCGAAAGGATAATTTCTTTCGAGGAGAAAAGATGGCTAAGAATATCGACGAGCTTTTATGGAAAACCTTTGAAAAAAGCGGCGACGCAGGATACTATATGTTATATCGCGCCCTTACGGATAAGGATAAAAAATAGTTTCGTCAAAAGCTGATTTTCAAAGAACAGACCGCATTTTTTTGCGGTCTGTTTGTATTTGTAACAGGAGGCTAACAATGAAAAGATCGGTGAGAATAAGCGTTGTCGCGTTGACTATCGTTTTGGCGATTTTTACGACCGTATTTCTCGTTTCGTGCAGTTCGTACGCACCCGACGGCAGTAACGAGGGGTTCGCACCCGGCGACAAGGTCGAAAGCGACGGCGGAATAGTCGTCGGCAGCGTGGGAAGAAAAATCGTATACAACGTTTATCTTAATATGAGCTCCGACGCCCCGTCGGTTCTTATTTCGGAGATAAAGGAAAACGTTGCGGCGCAGGGCGGTTATTTACAGCAGTCCGACGAAACGACCTACGAAGGGTACGCCGTGTACAGATACGTGGTTCGTATCCCCACCGAGAAACTCGACGCCTTCGTTTCCGCAGTGGAAAGCAAAGGCAGCGTAGGTAAAAAAGAGGTTTCTACCGTCGATATTACGCAAAAATACGTGGACGCGGAATC
>JBJFAO010000105.1:0-2679 GCA_051887955.1 Christensenellales bacterium | reverse complement strand
GTTTGGCAAGATAAATTCTGTCGCGTAGCCACGGAATTTTGGCGGCAATTTTTCGCGTCGGGAGCGGGGATATTTCCCTCCAATCCGCGGTCGTAAACAGGGTGAATTTTAATCCCCGATGCCTGTCGGCGAGCCAAAGCAGTTTGCCGAGACGCCCGTTGGCAAGCTCTCCGCCGAAGTCTCCGTAGGGAAGTTTAAGCGGGCATACGTCGTCAATCGAGATGCAAATTGCGGCGTTGCTTTTTCCCTTAAAGCGGCGAATTTCCATTTTTTGTCTCCTCTTTCATTCTCTTGATAAAACCGAGGTCGTCTATTTTGTCGATATCGGTAATCCCCGGGCTTCCCTTTGATAGAAATACCGCAATGAAAGTCATGAATATTATTTTATTGTCGAGCAGGAAGGACGCATTGTCCACATAGAAAACGTCCATATCGAAGCGTCGGCTGAAAGGAATGTCGGAGCGTCCGTGAACTGCGGTATATCCGGTTATTCCCGGTAGAACGTCGAGACGGCGGCGGTGCTTGTCGGAGTACATTTTGTTGTATTCCATAAAAAGGGGGCGGGGGCCGACGAAGGACATATCGCCCTTTAACACGTTCAACACTTGCGGGAGTTCGTCCAGGCTCAGCTTTCTTACGATGCGTCCGAATTTTGTTGCGCGGAGTTCGTCGGGAAGGATATTTCCGTCGGCGTCGCGTTCGTCGGTCATCGTGCGAAATTTGTAGATTTTAAAAGGTTTTCCGCCTTTTCCCGACCTTGTCTGAAAAAACATAACCGGAGATATTCCGCTTAATCTTAAAGATATGGCAGTTAGCAACATAATAGGCAAAGTAAAAATCAGCACTGCTATTGCCATAAGAATATCTTCTGTCCGTTTTAAAATTATGTACATTTTTTCAAGCTAAAAACGGGTATTCCTTAGTCAAGCCTAAAACCTTGCATCTTGGCGAGGCGTTTTTTGTATTTTGCCGAAGCTGAAGTCTTTATTGCCATGCGTTTTTTCACGTTGGGCAAATGCAAAAACTATGAAAATCGAATCTGCAAAAAATATAAAATCCGCGGCTCTTGCGTTGAGCCAAAAAATCCAATCCCACAACTTTTGACGTTAAGCAAAAAAAAACGCAATCTTGCGGATTGCGTCTTTTTTAAATGGTGGAGCCGATGAGGTTCGAACTCACGACCTCTAGAGTGCGATTCTAGCGCTCTTCCAACTGAGCTACGGCCCCGAATTTTTAGCGCAGGGTTGCTCTCCCGTGCTCTATCGAATTTTCAAAAATCGTGCTCAGAACGGGACTCGAACCCACACGGCTTTCGCCATACGCCCCTCAAACGTACGTGTCTACCAATTCCACCACCTGAGCGATTTTTAAAGCCCCATACTTGTACGGATTTATATTTCCATTGCAAGACATTTTTTTACTTTTTTGAATTTTTTTTCTTTTCACCCGGTCTTTTTTTTATGAACCGTTTATCCTTTGCGTCCGACAATCCGTGCGTTTATTGTTGATATGGTTTTTAACAATATTTAAATGGAACTTTATGAAATTTATATTGCCGATTTTACTTTCCATACTGATTTTTTCCTACTCCGCGGCATCGGCCTACGATAAGGCCAAGGTTTTTCTCGTGGTTAATTCAAAATCGCCCGATTCCCTGAAAATTGCCGAATATTATTGCGGTGTGCGCAACATTGACAAATCGAACATCATTACCGTTTCCGTTGACGACAAACCGGAATTAACCCGCTTGGAATATCAAAAATATGTGGCCAATCCGATTATAGAAAATTTAATCGGCAGAAAGGCGGTTTCGGCTTCCGTTCTGTCGCGCGATTCTTCCGACGAAAGGCCGCAATATGTTTTTCTTTCGCACGACGTCGACTTCATTATCTTATGCCGTCTGCCCTTCAAAATAGCGGGACGGCAGGGGAACAAGCCCTCCGGCTCTTTCGACGGGGCGTCGGTGGATTCGGAGCTTGCCGCCACGTTTCTCAATATGAAAAGCATTAACGGTCCCTGCCGCAATCCGCTATACAAGAATTTCACGCAAGGCAATCTTGACAAGATTTACGGAGTTTTGAGGGTTGCGCGTCTCGACGGCGGAGACTTTGCGACGGTTAAAAAAATCATAGATTCCGCCGCCAACGCCGAACGCAAGGGGCTTCGCGGGCGGGCGTACATCGACAAGTCGCAGAAGTATCAGGCCGGAGACAAATGGATGTCCGAAGCGGCCGAAATTATAGGCGGGTTGTATTTCGATACTTCCGTAGACGAAAAAAAAGAGCTGTTCGATTTTTCGCAAAGGTTCGATTGCCCCGCAATTTATTTCGGCTGGTATACGAACTTTCCCAAATTTTATTTTAGCGAAAAAGGTTTCTCGTTTGCCGACGGCGCAATAGCCTTGCATTTGTTTTCTTTCAGCGCGGCGAATTTGCGGAGGGAGGGGTGGACGCACAATTTTATAGAAAACAACGCGGCGCAATCTTTCGGCAATGTTTACGAGCCTTTTCTTTCGGGAACTCAGGATATACCGTCGATTATGCGCGCCTATCTGGCGGGAATGAATGCGGGCGAGGCGGCCTACGCCTCCATTTCGGTGCTGAGCTGGCAGTCTGTGGCTGTGGGAGATCCGCTTTACGAGCCGTTTAAAGTTTCCCTCGACGACCAGCTGCGGAACAT
>JBJFAO010000104.1:0-2690 GCA_051887955.1 Christensenellales bacterium | reverse complement strand
GTTGGCTTTAATCCCCGGAAACTCCTTCGTAATATGCCGCATTTCGATAACGTATTCGGACTGCGACTCGACGGAAGAGTTTACGACGTTTTTTATTTCGTCACTCATTTGTCATTACTCCTTCGCGTATTAAGAAAAAAATTTCTTTTTGTAGGACCTCGTCCGAAGACAAAGTCCTACAAAAAGAAAGGACGAAAACGTCCTTTCTCTTTTTCTTCAAACCGATTATTTTTCCAAAGTAACGGTTACTTTGCTACCGGCCACTACAGCCTGCAACCAAGCGTCGCTTTCATTTCCGTCCTGCGGAGTGGTAGCGTCGACGGTTACGGTGCCGTTCTGAATGCTTGCAAACAAGGTGTTGTAAGCGTCTTTGGTGAAGTTGGTCATTCTCCAGCTTGCGTCCGCGGTGGGCAATCCGGTCGCATTGTCGGAAGCTCCGAGGTTGCTTGCCTTGTCAGCCAATTTAGCGTCCCATTCTCCGGCATAGAATTCGGTAAGTATCTTCTGAACGGAAGGAGCAAGTCCTTTTACCGCGCTGGTAATAACGCGTTCGCTTATACCTACCTGATCGGTATCAACGCCGATTATTTTTCCGTTAACGGTTTCTTCGGCAGCCGCTTTAACGCTCTGTACCATAGATCCGCCGCAAGCGAAAACAACTTCTACTCCGCTGTTATACCAAGAAGAAATCTGAGTCTGCAATTCGGTGCTTGCGCTGAAACCTGCACCATACTTGAAGCTGGCTACGATGCTGACTTCTACGTCGAGCTCTTTAGCGGCAGCGGTAGCTCCCTGAACGTATCCGTACAAGAAACGGTTGCAAGCGGGGTTTCCGCCGCCTCCGCCGAAGGTTCCGCCGAGCTTTCTGTAGCCTTCTTTAACTGCGGCATATCCTGCCATATAGCCGGATTCCTGTTCCTTATAAACGACTGCGGTAACGTTGTCGAGACCTAATGCCCAACCGTCGATGAATATAAATTTAACGTCGGGGCTTTCTTTTGCAACGGTCTCCATTGCCGTCGCCTGAAGGAATCCGGGAGCAACGATAACCTTTGCGCCGTTCTTTACAGCCTGACGCATAGCCGCGATACGGTCGTTATCCGTAGCGTCCGCACCGTTAGCGGGTTGATAGTACTGGTAGGTCTTTCCGTTCGCTTCGGCGTATGCCTTAGCGCCTTCCCAAGTACCCTGGTTGAAGCCGCCGTCCATCAGCTGACCTACGTCGGTAACTACGGCGATTTCGTAAGTTTTCTGGCTACATCCGAACATGAGTGCGCAACAAGAAGCCACGACCACCAAGCAGACCAAAGCAACTAAAACTTTTTTCATCTTTTCTTCTCCTTATGATATTTTATTTAGCAGTGCCTGAGCACGACTATTCGAAAGGCAAGACGCGGCGTATGCGCACGACGCGCACAAAAAAATTTCTACCGTCGCCCGTTATCTAAATTATAATGTATGAACAAACCCCGTGTCAACACCATTATTAAAAACGGATTCTCCAAATAAAAAATTTCTACGAGTTATTTTCTTTGGTTGCTTTACGAAATTCAGAGTGATAGAATAATAATATTATTCTTGCAGAAGGGAGGATAAATAATGACTTGCTCTAAAAAGCTTTTACACAAAATCCAAACTCTTGTCGATACCGGTCCGGACAGAAAAAGCATGAACAAAATTCTTTCCCTTATCGGCGCGAAAAAAATGGGTACGAACGTATCCGAATACAGACTCTGGAACGACTATATGCCGAGAAGCGACGACTTTCCCTACACCGAGTCGCAACGATATCTGCATATCCTGTGGGAAGTGATAGACAGAGTTCCTCTGGGTATCGATATCGATTTTGCGCTCCCTTTCAGGCAGATAATAGCAAAAAAACTATTCAAAAAGTGCGGCAAAGGTTTTATCGCCAACGAAGGCTGTCGCTTTAATTTCGGGCACCTTATAGAAGTGGAAGACAACGTCACCTGGAATCATTGTTGCTATATCGACAGCAAAGGCGGAGTTTGTTTTAAGGATAACTCGATGATAACCGAATACAGCCGTATCTTTACTCACGGTCACTCCGAGAGCGACCATATGGAACGCACGTATAAACCCGTTGTAATCGGCGAATATGCAAAAATCTACACCGCAAGCACCATTCTGCCCGGAGTTACCGTCGGAAAAGGCGGAATTACCGCTACCGGCAGTATAGTAACGAAGGACGTTCCCGACTATGCCGTAGTCGCCGGAATCCCCGCAAAAATCATAAGAGAACGCCGCACCGACGGGAAAAGCGCGGAAGAATTCAATCATTACACGATGAAAAACAAAGCCTACCAGAACGATTGACGGTACAAAATTTACTAAAACGTCGGAGAATTTGTTCGCCGACGTTTTTTTATAGACGCAAAACGGCGCGCAGGAAATTCTGCGCGCCGTTTAATTTGCTATTGTTAACGGTATTATTCGTTATCGGTATTGTCGGAATCGAGATTTTCCGAAACGGATTCCGTCTCCGCGTTATTCTCGACAGCGCATACCGGCTGAGCCTTAGGCTTGAAGCAAAGCTCCGTCTGCAAAGCCTCCATCTCGGCGCGCTCTTCCTCGGTGAGCTCACCGATAGTTCCGTTATTCATATGATCGAGATAATATTTTACTCTCGTCAATTTTTTGGAGGTGACTTTGTATTGGAAGGAAGCAAA
>JBJFAO010000103.1:0-2697 GCA_051887955.1 Christensenellales bacterium | reverse complement strand
ATCGGTTAGCACCGTTCTATCGATAATCGATTTTATAAGCCTTTTCGCAAGTTATACCCGTGGCGGAAAGGCTTTTGTAAATTTATGGTTGAAATTAAACGTTATATATGATAATATATATTTATTAAACTTATTTTATGAGGTATATTATGGCTTACGATATTTTGGAAGTTGAATTGGTTTTTGACGACGTTGACGAAAGGACTCAGAAGTCTGTCAATCAGCTTGTGTCTGAATTTAACAATATGCGCGCAGGTAGAGCCAACGTTCATATTCTCGACGGAATCACGGTAGAGTATTACGGAACGGAAACTCCCCTTAACCAGTTGGCTAATATTTCCGTTCCCGAAGCGAGAATGATAATGATTACCGTTTGGGACGGTAGCGTGTTGAAAAAGGTAGAAAAAGCTATTATAGACGCCAATATAGGTATTACGCCTAATAACGACGGCAAAAATATTCGTCTTATTTTCCCCGAACCTACGGAAGAACGCCGTCGCGCTTTAGTAAAGGACGTAAAAACGAGCGCTGAAAAAGCAAAAGTAGCCGTAAGAAATATAAGGCGCGACGCTATGACGGAAATCAAAAATCTCGAAAAGAATAAAACCATCACCGAGGATATGCAAAAAGATTACGAAGCGGAAATCGACAAAAAGATTAACGCCCGCATAGCCGAGATAGATAAACTCGCGCAAGACAAAGAAGGGGAGATACTCAAAATTTAATGCATCTCGGAGTAATAATGGATGGCAACGGTCGCTGGGCGCAGTCCGCGGGCAAACCTCGTAAGCTTGGACACGAGGCGGGAGCAAAGGCATTGTGTCGCGCGCTTAGAGACGTAGTCGACATAAACGACGTCGACTGCATTACATTTTATGCATTCAGTACCGAAAACGACAAACGAAATATGGAAGAGGTAAGCAATATCCTTGGCGTTATTGCTTACTTTTTGTCAAACGAAGTGACAAAAATTGCCGAAGAGTATTCTTTACGAATTAGATTTATAGGCGATTTGAATCGTTTGCCCGCGTTTCTGACGTCGGTTATCAGCGATTTGAATGCCCGTACAATCAACAATAAGTCAAAAACCGTCGTCTTTGCAATAGGATACGGCGGGGATGAAGAAGCGGTAAGCGCGGTAAACGCCATTCTTTCGCAAAGGATGCTTTTTAACGATTTTTCTCCCGTTACTAAGGAGGAATTATACGGGAATTTGTATACCGCAGGCTTACCTATGCCCGACGCGATCATACGTTACGGCGGATACAAACGATTAAGCAATTTTTTGCCCTTGCAATCGATTTATTCGGAACTGTTTTTCACGGATAAGATGTGGCCGGACTACGATAAAAAGGATTTTGAAGGCGTCGTTGAAGAATTTTATAAAATAAAGCGTAATTTCGGAGGTTTGAATGGTTAAGAGAACTGTTACAGGCGTAATTATGGCAGGACTGCTGTTTTTGATTATTTGGATTGCCGGATTGCACCAATATGCTACTTTTGTTTTCGACGCTCTTGTGCTGTGTTTCGGCGCTATAGCAAGCTATGAAATTTACGGCGCGGTAAAACGAGCCGACGTCGCGAGGGGGGACGGTACCGTCGGTTATAAAATAAGCGGAATATCTCTCGTCGTCATGGTGCCGGCTACTTATATCGCTTCGTATTTTTTCGGTTATACAGGTATTTTGCTTGCCTTCGTCGTTTCGTTCGTAACGGCGTTTTGTATTTTCATTTTCGATTCCAACAAGACGTTTAACGATTTTACCGTTAATACGTTTGCGCTTGTCTATCCTATGGTAATGTTGGGACCTGTGTTTGTGATGTTTCACAGATACGGAATGATTCCCGTTCTGCTTGCTTTGGGAATATCCACAATAAGCGACGCTATGGCGTATTGGGTGGGGGTTTTGTTCGGAAAAAAGAAAATATTTCCGAAAATAAGTCCGAAAAAGACCTACGCAGGCTGTATAGGCGGTCTTTTCGGCGGCGCTCTCGGCGGTGTGATTATTTATCTTATTTTCGAACTTGCCGGCTTCCCCACGTACGTAAAATTCACTTTTTCGGCAATTTCGCGTTTTCCGTACCTGATTTATATGTTAATCGGTTTTATCCTCGCGTTTTTTTCCGAAATCGGAGACCTTGCGGCAAGCAGAGTCAAACGTTCTGTGGGAATTAAAGATTACGGAAAGATTCTCGGCTCGCACGGCGGTATACTCGACAGAATAGATTCCATTTTGTTTACCGTAGTTTGTATGGCGTTGATTATGGGGATCGTCGAGGTAGCTTTATAATGAAGAAAATAGGCGTTTTGGGGTGTACCGGCTCCGTTGGGAGAACTGCGCTTAAAGTAATTGCGTGCGACGAAGATAAAAAAGTCGTTTTTTTACTGAACAATACGGATCTTGACGGTTTGAAAGAGCAAATTACCGTTTTTAACCCTTTTGTCGCCGTTTGCCTTGAAAAAAATTATCTATATAAGGACGGTAAAGAATATTCCTGCGATAATCTTCAAGAATATCTATCGGAATTTATTTCTTATTGCGATATTGTCATTAACGGAATAGTCGGTTTGGCAGGACTTGTTCCTACGATAGAAACGCTAAAAGCCGGCGAGGTCCTTGCCACTGCAAACAAAGAAAGCTTCGTGTGCGCCGGAAAGATAATAAACGAATATAAAGATAAATTGAAAATATTATG
>JBJFAO010000102.1:0-2712 GCA_051887955.1 Christensenellales bacterium | reverse complement strand
TGGACCCAATGCTTATATGTCGTCGGCTCATAGCCCATTCCGCCGAGGACGTAGGACTCGCCGATCCGAACGCTCTGAATATAGCAGTCAACGCTATGCTCGCTATGGAAAGACTCGGTTTGCCCGAGGGAAGACTGCCCCTTACCGAGGCGATAATCTATGTTTGCAAGGCCCCGAAATCCAACAGCGTCGTAAACGCTCTCGATTCGGCGGACAGAATTTCCAGAGAGGGACACAACGACGTGCCTTCTTATCTGAAAGATCCGAATTTCAAAACGGAAAATATATCCGGTTATAAGTATCCGCACAATTACGGCGGATATGTAAAACAACAGTACCTGCCGGACGATATTAAGGACGAAGTTTTTTACGTTCCCTCCGACAACGGCGAAGAAAAATTTTATAAGGGAATATGGCGGTAAGAAAGTACCGATTAAAAACGCTACGGACAATTGTAGGAGATAGATATGATAAAAATAAGCAATCTTACGAAACGATATGCAAACGGTGAAGTTAAGGCTGTCGACGATATTACTCTCGACATAAAAGGCGGCGAAATATTCGGATTTCTCGGGCCGAACGGCGCGGGAAAATCAACTACCATCAAGTGTCTTACGGGGATATTGCCGTATAGCGAGGGGCATATCAACATATGCGGCTTCGACTTGAGAGAAAACCCCGTCGAAGCAAAAAAACGTATAGGATACGTCGCCGACGAGCATATTTTGTACGAATCGCTAACAGGACTCCAATACGTAAATTTCATAGCGGATATTTTCGGAGTAAGTCCGGAGGACAGAAAACTAAGAACGGAAAAATACGCGGAGCTTTTCGATATGAAGGATAGTCTCAATTCGAAAATTCAATCCTATTCTCACGGTATGAAGCAAAAGATAAGTATAATTTCCGCTCTCGTGCACGATCCCGACGTGTGGATACTGGACGAGCCCATGACAGGACTGGACCCTAAGTCGAGTTACGAATTGAAACAGCTTATGATAGAGCGCGCGAAAGAGGGCAAGACGGTATTCTTTTCCTCGCACGTGCTGGAAGTAGTGGAAAAGCTCTGCACTAAAGTCGCGATAATAAATAAAGGAAAGCTAGTCACGGTTTGCGACATGAAAGAGCTGCAGGAAAAGAGAAGCGATATGAGCCTCGAAGATTTATTCCTTGCGCTTACGGGGGTAAAAGAATGAACGCGGATTTCAGGGCGTATCGCATATTGCTGAAAACCAATATAAAAGATATGTTTTTCGGGACGAAGACGAAAATCGGATTTTCCGGAAAACGGGAGAAAAAAACCGAAGAGCTCTCTATCGACCGTCCTGCGGTCGATAAAACGAAAATTAAAAAGTTTTTTAGCGGAATATTGGCGGCAATACTCTCTCTTGTTATGGTTTTTTATATTGTAGTCTTTACGTTCGCTATAGGCGGCGTCTTTATAAAAAACGGTATGGAAAAGGAATTTTTGTACTCGGCTCTGTTGATGGTTCAGCTTGTCGTTTTGTTTTTCGGCAGCGCGTCGACGCTTAACCTTATGTATTTCGGACGAGACAACAATCTCGTCATGTCCCTTCCCGTTAAGAGTTCGGTTGTTTTCGCCGTTAAATTCACGCTGGCTTACCTTGGAGAACTGATAATAAGCGCGGCGCTCGCTTTGCCTGTGCTTATTACGTTCGGCGTTACTTGCGCTTTGTCGGGCGGAACGGTTTTCGGAGCGCAATACTATATTCTATCCGTTCTGTCGGTGTTTTTGTTGCCGGTTTTACCGCTGTTGCTATCGAGCCTTATCTCTATAGCCTTAATGTACGTCGTTTCTTTTTTCAAGAACAGAGAATTGGGCAAAAATATAGTCGTTACCGTTTTGTCTTCGATTGTGCTGATAATGTATTTCGTCGTTATATTCGGAGCAAACGCGATAGAAGGTACGGACGCCGACGGAAATACCGTAATAAATTCTACCGGAATAGCCGTTTTTGAAGGAATGAGCAAAGCCGGCATATATAATTATAATCTTGTCAACGCCTTTGTCGGCAACAATACCTTTCTTAACTTTGTAATATATCTTGCCGGTATATCCGCGATATTTATAGTGGTTTTGCTTACGAGTTCCGTTTTTTACCGCAAAGGTATAAGCGTCATTGCCGAAGGCGGTGGAGTTTCCAAGAAAAAGACTACTACGGAGCGAAAGAGTTTTGCGAAGAATTCCGTTTCAAAGGCATTTATAAAAAAAGAGTTACGTATGTTTTTCGGCAATCCGCAGATATTGATGGGATTCGTTATCGTTCTGGTTGTGCTTTGCGTAATGGGAGTGGTTATGACAAAGACCGACGCGTTTATCGTGATAGAAGAAGGGGAGACCTATACGATTGCGGACGACATCGCGTTCTTAGGTTTTTTCTCGTATTTCGCTTCGATTTTTCTTGTGTCAGCCAATATCTTTTCCAGCGTTGGATTTTCTATGGAGGGTAAAAATTTCGCCGTACTGAAATCTATGCCCGTAAAACCGAAAGACGTTCTCGGCGGTAAAGTCGCGGTAGCGAATATCACCGGCGCTGTCATAGCTTTGGCGGCGGCGATAATTTATGTTTCTACCGATAGGTTCCATAATCCTTTGATTGCCTTGTTAATGTTTATTACCTTATTGTTTAACGGCTTTGCCTCTTCGGCAATAGGTCTTTACAGCGATATAAAAAAACCGACTTTCAATTT
>JBJFAO010000101.1:0-2734 GCA_051887955.1 Christensenellales bacterium | reverse complement strand
TGTTTTCGATAAACTTTTTCCTCAGCTCCTGATCCCCGTCCTTTATCTTACGTAACATTTCATCGCTTTCTTTTGCCGTCATTCGTGGCAAATCGGAAGTAGATACCCCCGTAATGACTACTTTATACGACATAATACCTCCATTATGTACATTGCCGCAATGAAAGTATTCGCCAATTAAAAAAAACTTATTCACATTTGAGAAATTCCTTCCTTAACTTTGCAAGAATTTTCTTTTCGAGCCTGCTTATATACGACTGAGAAATATTCATCATATCGGCGATTTCCTTTTGAGTTTTTTCCTCTCTGCCGTACAGTCCGTACCTCATACCCACTATTTCTCTGTCTCTTTCATTGAGTTTTTCGTACAGACTACGCAAAATGTCGCTTTCGACTCTCGCTTCCATATCTTTATACACCATATCGCCGTCCGTTCCCAGAACGTCGCTCAGAACGAGTTGATTACCCTCCCAATCTACGTTTAGCGGTTCTTCCAGGCTTACTTCCGACTTTATTTTTACCATTTTCCTTAAATACATAAGTATTTCGTTCTCTATACAGCGCGAAGCATAGGTAGCCAACTTAATTTTCTTATCGGAATTATAGCTTCTCACCGCTTTTATCAATCCGATTGTTCCCACGGAGATCAATTCGTCCATATCTATACCGGTATTGTCGAATCGCTTGGCTATATAAACCACCAATCTGAGATTGTGCTCCACCAATTTGTTTCTCGCTTCTACGTTTCCGTCGGACATAAGGGCGATAGCTTCCGCTTCTTCTTCCTCGTTCAGAGGAGTGGGCAGAGAGATTATGTAATTGAGCTCTTTTGCGGGCGAAAAAAACGACTTGATTTTTTCAAAAATTTTTTTAATAAAGTTTTTCATAGATTATCTCCCAGCATATCGCTATGCAATAATATATCCGCGTCGAAGCACGGTACGGAGAGCCTTCCCGCGGAGACTTTATATATTATATTCGTGCCGTCGGGGAAATATATCTCTATATCAGTTCGACGCAAAGTTACGCGTTTTTTCCCACCCGCGGTAATTATCTCCGTTTCGCTTTCCTCTCCGTTAAGTTCATTGTAAATCTTATCGGAGACGAATATAACAGGTTCGCCATTATTAGCGTAAACACGATTTCCGCTGTCATAAAACGCGCGACATTTTTTTTCGTAAACACCGCTTTTTATCCTTGCCGCGTAATACAAAGAGTTTTTTTGTCGAGTCTTTAAGAATTGTTTTTTCATTACGTCGGCAAGTCTGATAATAATTAGACAGCTTACGGAAATAACTATCGGGACGAAACCGTAAGTAAAATCCTCGTACGTAAGTCTCTTGCCAGAAAAATCTATAAAAAACATTACGAGCCCGCCCAATATAAAAGTGGAAGCGCAAAACGTGAACAAAACCGCAATATAATCTACGAATTTTTTTTCCGGCGAAATTATTATCGTCATAATTATTGCGCAAGCAAGCTTAAGCGCGTATCTGTAGTTGCCTATAATAGGATAAACAGCAGAAAAAGCTGCTCCGATAAGCGCAGACAAAATCAAACGGCGTGCCGGACAATTCCTTTTTAATACGGCGGCGGTAAACGCCGCTAAAAAAAGGTCGATAAAAAAATTGCTTATAAATACTGTTTCGGCGTAAACAATCATATACAAAAAAAGACAAGTCGCAAAACTTGTCTTTTGTAAATATAAATATTTATATTACGGCTATTTATTCCCGCGCTCGCGCAATCTTCTCAAAAAATTCGGTATTTTTTCATCTTTGTTATCCGCGCTATCCGAAATTTGTTCCGACGGCTTATCAAAAGCTGCCAGCGGCGAATAGGACGGAATTTCCGGCTCGGCAGGCATTACCTCCTCCTTTTCGACGATATGCGGCGTCGCCGACTCTTCGGTCTCGTCGAAAATGGGCTTGTCCGCCGGTTTTGCGTCGAATCCGGTGGCTACTATGGTAACCATAGCTTTATCCTCCAGAGTGTCGTCGAAACCAATTCCCTGAATTATATTGCAATCGGGAGAAACCACCTGACTTATCAATTCCATGGCGTCGGTTATTTCCATAGCGGTCATGCCTACGTCTCCGGTAATACTGACAATCAACTGCGTAGCACCCGCAAAATTCGATTCGAGCAAAGGAGATCTTGCCGCCTGAATAAGAGCTTTTTCGACTTTTTTATCCCCTTCTGCCTGTCCGACGCCGATATGCGCCGTTCCTTTACCCTTAATTACCGTGCAAAGATCGGCAAAATCGAGATTTATTAGGGAGTGTTTGACGATGAGGTTGGTTATTCCTACGATACTGCTGTGCAAAACGTCGTCCGCTATCTGCATAAGCTTCAGCATCGCTCCGTCCTCTTTTTTATTGAGGGAGTTCTGCTTAACGTAATCGAATACTTTCTGATTCGGTATGACCAACAGTACGTCGGTGTATTTTTTAAGTTCTTCGATACCCGCTTCGGCATATTGCATTTTCAATCTGCCCTCCGAAGCGAAAGGCTTTGTTACTATGCCGATAGTCAGTATTCCGAGTTCGCGAGCGGCGGCAGCCACTACGGGAGTAGCTCCGGTTCCCGTACCGCCCCCCATTCCGGCGGTAAGGAAAATAAGATTGGCTCCGGCAATACTCGCTTTAATTTCTTCGATCGACTCCTCGGCGGCTTCTTTACCTACCTGAGGCTTACTCCCGGCTCCGAGTCCGTGAGTACGCTTTTTGCCGAG
>JBJFAO010000100.1:0-2777 GCA_051887955.1 Christensenellales bacterium | reverse complement strand
TCTCACTTTTACTACGTTTTCCACGTCGTAAACGAAGATCTTGCCGTCGCCGATGTGTCCGGTATAAAGTATCTTTTTAGCGGTTTCGATAACGGTTCTTACGGGTATCTTGCTTACTACCATATCGAGCTGAACCTTCGGAAGCAAGCTGGGCTCTATCTCTACGCCCCTGTAAAACTCCGGCTTGCCTTTCTGCGCGCCGCAGCCCATAACGTGAGTAACCGTCATTCCCGTTATGCCGATATCCACCATTGCGTTCTTGAGAGCTTCCAACATTCTTTCGCGGCAAACGATTTCGATTTTTGTAAATTTGGGCGCGTTTTCAGGTTTTTCCTTACGCTCGGCGATAGCTACGGGAACTACGTCGTCGGCAACTTCGGGAGTTGCGGGAGCGGAAGAAGCATAAACAACGGGAACCGCGTCGTAATCGTGAACGGTAATCGGGAAATCTGCGTAGGCTGACGGAAGTCCGTGTTCCGTCTTGTCGAGACCGATAGTTTCTTCCTCTTTGCTCACTCGAAGACCGATAGTCTTTTTAATGACGAAAAACGTAAGCGTCATTGTGGCGACCGTCCAGAGAGCGATGGCAAGTATTCCCGCTATCTGCACGCCGAAAACTTTAAGTCCCTCGGAAAAGGAGGTGCCGTGGATAAGCGCGTATATGGGACCGTCTACGCCCGCCGAAGCGGTGCTTGTGGAAAACAGTCCCGCGGCGAGGGTTCCCCAGATACCGTTGGCGCAATGTACGCCGACGGCTCCGACAGGATCGTCTATATGTAATTTCAGGTCGAGGAATTCCACGACGATTACGACCAAGATACCCGAAACGACGCCAATAATCGTAGCTCCTATGGCGTCCACGGTCGCGCAACCCGCCGTAATTCCGACAAGACCGGCAAGAGAAGCGTTCAGACACATAGAAACGTCGGGTTTTTTGTTCTTTACCCAGGTGAAAATCATACAAGTAACGGTGGCTATTGCGGGCGCTATCGTAGTCGTGGCAAAAATCTGAGCCAATTCTTCCACGCTTTTTGCGGCGGCGCCGTTAAAGCCGTACCAGCCGAACCAAAGAATGAAACAGCCGAGCGCGCCGAGGGTTATGCTGTGACCGGGAATGGCGTTTACTTTGACGACCTTCCCGTTTTCGTCACGATTGTATTTTCCGAGTCTCGGACCTACCATAATCGCTCCTATGAGAGCGGCGATGCCGCCGACCATATGTATAGCCGCGCTGCCGGCGTAGTCGATAAAGCCCAATTTGCTCAACCAGCCGCCGCCCCATATCCAGTGAGCTTCGACGGGATAAACCACGAGGCTTATTATCGCGGAATAAATGCAGTAAGAAATAAATTTCGTTCTTTCTGCCATTGCGCCGGAAACTATCGTCGCCGCCGTAGCGCAGAAAACGAGGTTAAAGACGAAATTGCTCCAATCGTACGTGGCAAAATTTGCTATATAGTCGAAGTTGGGCAAACCGACGAGTCCGGCAAGCGTGTCTTCTCCCAAAAGGAGTCCCGCCCCGAGAAGCATATAGACTATCGTGCCTATGCAGAAGTCCATAAGATTTTTCATAATGATATTACCTGCGTTTTTTGCGCGGGTAAAGCCTGTCTCAACCATCGCGAATCCGCATTGCATAAAGAAAACGAGAGCCGCGCCGATTAAAAACCAAACGGAAAAAGCAATTGCACCTGACATTTTGTACCTCCTTAGTAAATAAATAATTGATTTTAACGTACGCCGAAGAGGAGTTCGCCGTAGGAAGGATAGGGCCATTCGGCAGAGGGCATGAGAGTTTCCGCCCTATCGGTTACGGCTCTGAGCTCCTGCATTTTGACGAATACCGTATCGTGGAAATAATCGGCTTCCTCTTTGCTGGACATATCCGCCGCATTGGCGACGGCTCCGTCAAGCTCTTCCACCGCGGCGAAGATTGCTCCCTCCAAAGAGGAAAGCTGATTGAGTCTTGTCGTTTCGTACGAGCTGTCCGCTACGGACAGACTCTTTTTGCGCGCAACGGTTTCGGCGAGCGCGCTCGTATAGGCGGAAATTGCCGGCAGAATATCCTTGTTGACCATATCTATCATCGTAAAAGCCTCAATTCTGATGGTTTTTACGTAGTTTTCCAACATAATCTCGTATCTGGCGCGAAGCTCGGTTTCCGTAAACACGCGGAAATCGCTAAACAGAGCGACGTTCTTGTCTTTGACGAGATAAGGCAGACATTCGGGAGTGGATTTCAGATTGAGAAGACCTCTGTCTTCCGCCTCTTTTATCCATTCGTCGTTATAGCCGTTGCCGTTGAAGATTATGCGCTTGTGTTCGACTATGGTCTTTTTTATGAGATCGTGCAAAGCTTCGGTAAAGTTTTCCTTTTCTTCCAGGTAGTCGGCAAATTCTTTCAATTCCTTGGCTACGGCGGTGTTGAGCGTGGTGTTGGCGTCGGCTATCGACATCGAAGAGCCGACCATACGGAATTCGAATTTGTTTCCGGTAAAGGCGAAAGGAGACGTGCGGTTGCGGTCCGTGGTGTCCTTGGGGAATTTCGGAATGACGTGGACGCCTATTTTCATCTGAACCTTTTCTTTGCGGTTGTAGGAGGCGTCGTTTTCGATTGCTTCGAGTATTTCGGTAAGCTCTTCGCCCAAAAACATCGACACTATCGCGGGAGGAGCTTCGTTTGCTCCGAGTCTGTGATCGTTGCCGGCGCAGGAAGCGGAAATTCTCAACAGATCCTGGTATTCGTCGACCGCCTTAATAACCGCCGTCAGGAACAA
>JBJFAO010000099.1:0-2777 GCA_051887955.1 Christensenellales bacterium | reverse complement strand
CGATTTGCGATTTGAAAAACGGAAAAGTGATTCTCGTTATCGACGATCCCGACAGAGAAAACGAAGGCGATTTCGTATGCGCGGCGCAGTTTGCCACCACCGAAAACGTGAATTTTATGGCGACGGTCGGGCGAGGACTTATTTGTATGCCCATGTCGGCGGAATTGGCGAAAAAACTGAATTTTACGCCTATGGTCGCGGAAAACACCGACAATCATTGCACGGCGTTTACCGTATCGACGGACTGCGCGGAAACGGGAACGGGGATATCCGCAGAGGAAAGGGGAATCACGGCAAGAAAATGCGTCGAAGAGGGCGCGAAAGCGGAAGATTTTCGCCGTCCCGGGCACATGTTCCCTCTCGTCGCGCGTAAAAACGGCGTGTTGGAGAGAGAGGGGCACACCGAAGCGACGGTCGATTTGTGTCGGCTCGCGGGATTGAAAGAGTGCGGCTTGTGTTGCGAGATAATGCGCGAGGACGGTTCTATGATGAGGACGGAAGAGCTTGTTTTACTTGCGAAAAAATTCGATATGAAAATAATTTCCGTAAAGGACGTCGTCGATTATCGAAAGCGTCGCGAAAAATTAGTCGACAGAGTAGCGGTTACGCGCCTGCCGACGAAATACGGCGATTTTTCCGCTTACGGGTACGTAAACAGGCTAAACGGAGAGCATCACGTTGCCCTCGTAAAGGGAGAGACGGGCGACGGAGAAAGAGTGCTTTGCCGCGTTCATTCCGAATGTCTTACCGGCGACGTGTTCGGATCCTTGAGATGCGATTGCGGCGAACAGCTCGCTTCCGCTATGAGAGCTATAGAAAAAGAGGGACGAGGGATACTCCTCTATATGCGACAGGAGGGACGGGGAATAGGTCTTATCAACAAGCTCCGCGCCTATCAATTGCAGGAAAAGGGTTTGGATACGCTGGAGGCGAATTTGGCGCTCGGCTTTGCCGGCGACGAGAGAGAATACTACATAGGAGCGCAGATTTTGCGCGATCTCGGCGTAAAAAGCCTGAGACTTCTGACGAACAATCCCGACAAGATTTATCAGCTCGAAGATTTCGGCATAACGATAGAGGAAAGGATACCCATTCAGATAAAGGAAACCGCTTACGACGGTTTTTACCTGAAAACGAAGAAGCTGAAGATGGGACATCTGCTGCAATAAAACCGCCGTCAAGGGCGAAAAAATAGAATTAAGGAGAAAAGAATATGCGAAAATTTGAAGGAAAACTCGTATCGGACAAAATAAAAATAGGAATGGTGGTTTCTCGTTTTAACGAATTTATCACCTCCAAGCTGACCGAAGGCGCGACCGACGGTCTTTTGCGTCACGGAGTCGGGGAAGATGATATAGATATAGCTTACGTTCCGGGCGCGTTCGAAATACCTCTCGTAGCGTCGAAGCTGGCTCAGAGCAAAAGATACGACGCCATAATTTGTCTCGGCGCGGTGATAAGGGGCAATACAAGTCATTACGACTACGTTTGCAACGAAGTTTCCAAAGGAATAGCTTCGGTGTCTTTAACGTACGGTCTGCCCGTTATTTTCGGCATACTGACTACGGAGAATATAGAACAGGCTATAGAGCGCGCGGGGACGAAAGCGGGAAACAAAGGCTTCGACGCCGCCGTCAGCGCAATAGAAACCGTAAATTTGCTGAGAAATATCGAAGAATAGACGGATTATATCCGGGCTTCGGGACGGAACATATAATAATGGCATTCTTTGTTCGCATTGAAAAATTTTCTGTTGGCGTCTGATTTTCTGCCGAAGTATTTTTCGAATTGCGGAGAGGAGGTTATTACGTCGATTTCCCATCCTTCGAGTTTTTTTACCGTCTCCCCGAAAAGGCGGTAAAGGGCGTTTGTCTGCCCCGTGGTGAGCAGTCTTTCGCCGTACGGAGGATTGGTGACTATCACGCCGTTTTTTTGCGACGAGCTCAGCTCCTTTACGTCGCGCGTCTGGAAATGCACGTATTCTCGCACTCCCGCTCTTTCGGCGTGGCGAAAACACAGCTTTATCGCTTCCGGATCGCAGTCGTAGCCTGCGAAGGAAAGCTTTTTCGGCTTTTCGCCGTCCTTCGCTTCCTCGACGACGAGGTTGTAAACGGCAGAGTCGAAAGCGTCCCAATGACGGTAGGCGAAATCTCTGTCTCTGCCGGGAGCTATGCCGAGAGCCATTCTCGCTCCTTCGATAACGAGAGTGCCCGAACCGCAAAACGGGTCGATAAAAGGTTTTTCGGCGGAAAAACCCGACAACAAAAGCAAAGCGCAGGCAAGAGTTTCTTTTAACGGCGCCGCGCCGACGTAATCGCGGTAGCCTCGCTTGTGCAGACCTTTTCCGGAGGTGTTAATAAGCAGCGTGCACACGTCGTTGCGTATGGAAAAAACGATTTCCGTTTCCGCGCCGTTTTCGTAAAAGCGCGCAATTTTCAGGACCTTAGACAGACGGTTCAGGACCGCCTTTTTGACGATTCTCTGGCAGTCGGAGAGGGAAAACAGCTTGCTTTTCACCGATTTGCCGTTTACAATCAGCCGAGAATTTCCGGTAAGAAAATTTTCCCAACAGACGGAGAAGACTCCGTCGAAAAGCTCGTCGAACGTGGTCGCAGGGAAAGCGGCAACCTTTATAAACACCCTTTCGGCGGTGTGTAAAAACATATTCAGTCGAGCGACGTCGTAAGCCGTGCCGGTGAGATTTATGCTTCCGTCCACCGCTTTCGCGTCAAAAAACGACATTTTTGCAAGCTCTTTTTTCAGTATACCTTCCGCGC
>JBJFAO010000098.1:0-13904 GCA_051887955.1 Christensenellales bacterium | reverse complement strand
GGTAAAATGTCCTCAGCCGAGAGCGTCCACATAGTGGATAGACGGCGAATCGTTGGGCTTGTCCGCCGCCTGTATTCCGCCCTCCGCCATCATGGTGTTGGCGTCGCCCATACGAAGCTTGGTTACTATTAAGGTTTTCGCCCCTTTATTATCCGCCTCTATCGCCGCCGAACAACCTGCGCCGCCGCCGCCGATAATGAGCACGTCCACGTCGTAATCGACCTTGTTAAGATCTATATTCATATCCAGAACGCGCGATTTGCCCTGCAAAAGTCCCGCAAGCTCGTGGAGTACTTTGTCTCCTTTGTTTACACCTACCTTCAGTTCTTCATACGCGCTTTCTATGTAATCGGGATGGAATTTTTTGAGCAGGACGTCCTTTTCTTCGGCGGTCATACGCCTGAGTTCTTTTCCCACGCGCTCGGAGCGGGTGGCTTCGACTTTCTTCATCGATTCAAGCTGTTCTTGTGTATAGTTGTACATTTCGTCCTCCTATTTCTCGATTTCTCTGTGATTGTAAAGCTCTTTCAGTTCGGACAGGGGCTTGCCCATAAGTCCTTCGATAAGCTCGGTGTACTTGCCGTCTTTTATCTCCCGTACTCTTTCCTCGAGATGCTCAGACTTGGGCGCAAGATACTTGCCCGTAAGACGACGGGCGAGCAAAGCTACTTGCGGATGCGAAATGCCTGCCGGGCAACGGGAGGAGCATATTCCGCACATTACGCAGTCGAACGACTCCTCGGCGCAGTTTTCAAACTCCCCGCGCTGAGCGTAAGCTATGTATTGCATTACCTTTAACTGTTGCGGACAAGCCTTGGTGCAGGCGTTGCAACCGATACAGGAATATATTTCCGGATAAAGCTGCATCATTATGCTCTGTTCGGGAGAAATTTTTTCTATGTCATAAACCTGTTTTACGAGGGGGAAGAACGGAAGAGTCGCCACGTACATTCCCTCTTCGACCTTGGTCTGACAGGCAAGACAGGTCTTTAACTCCATCTGTCCTTTTATTCTGTAAATCGTAGCGCACGCTCCGCAGAAGCCGTTACGGCAACCGCAACCCCTGACGAGCTGATAACCGCAGTATTCCATTGCTTTCATAATGGTAAGCTCTTCGGGTACGGTATATTTTTTTCCGAATAAGTATATATTTACTGTTTTCATATACAAAAACTCCTTTATCTTTGTTTTAATATTCGTCGGGTAGTTCGTCAAGTTCCGTCATGCAGAACACGGGACCGTCTTTACATACGTATTTATCTCCCACGTTGCAACGGCCGCACTTTCCGATACCGCATTTCATACGCAATTCGAGCGTGGTATAGATATTCTTCTTCTCAAAGCCCAATTCGAGCAAGCCTTGCAAGGTGAATTTTATCATTATGGGCGGTCCGCAAAGGACGGCGGTGTAGGTATTGTCGAGATTGAGCTCCTTGGTGTAGGAAGGAACGAATCCGACGTGTCCGTCCCAGCCCTCTTGGGGGCGGTCTATCGTGAGATAGACGTCAAAATCGGGCTCGTTAACCCATTCTTTGCAAATTTCGTCGTAGTCTACCAGATCGTCCGCGCTTCTCGCTCCGTAAATTATCACCACTTTACCGTAGTCGGAACGCTTGTCCCTGACGTAATTGATTACGCTTCTTAACGGCGCAAGCCCTATTCCCCCCGCGATAAAGAGCATATTTTTGCCCTTAAAAACGGTATCTACAGGAAAGCTTCTTCCGTACGGTCCGCGAACGGTAATCTGCTGACCGGGCTCCAGAGAATGGAGCATATCCGTAACGCAACCGCATTTTTTAATGGAAAATTCTAAATATTCCGTATTCGTCGGAGAGCTCGTTATCGAAAACAACGCTTCGCCTACGCCTGGTATCGAAAGCATGGCGCATTGTCCCGGTTTGTGAACGAACGGCTTTTTACCGTCTGGAGTAACCACCCGGAAGGTCTTTACGTCCGGAGTGTCTTTACGTATATCGGTAATAACCGCGACTGTCGGAATCAACGCTTCAAAATTATTCATTTGTGTCACCTCCGAAGGCTTTTATTACTTTGACAATATTCAGATGTTGCGGACATTTTTTTACGCATCTGCCGCAACCGACGCAACTGTACAATCCGTCGTTGTTTTTCGGATAATACACGAGCTTGTGCATAAATCTTTGGCGGAAACGCTGCATCTGAGTGGTACGGGGCTGTCCGCCGGCGGTCTTCGTAAAATCCTTGTACATGCAGCTGTCCCAGCAACGGAAACGCTTGACTCCGTCGTTGGTGCAAAACTCCTTTATGTCGAAGCATTGACAGGTGGGACAAACGAAAGTGCAGGTGCCGCAGCCTAAACAAGCTTCGGAAAGCTCGTTCCATTTCCCGTCGTTAAACAGCTCCATCATGCTTTCGTCGAAAACTTTCGGGTCGAGCTTGTTAAACGGCAATTTTTCAAGTACGTTTTTTACCGCTTCTTTCTGTTCTTCCGTTTCTTTACCGTCGGTTTCTTCCGCAAGCTCCGTTACCTGCGACAAAAGTTCGCTACCCTTGTCGGTGTTGGCGCGAAGATAAAGATATTTATCCGTCAGCCACGCCGTAACGTCGCCGGCAGGATCGGTGGGATCTATGCCGAACGCGCCGCAAAAACAGCTTTCTTCCGGTCTGCCGCAAGCGAGAGTAACCACGACGCCCGCTTGTCTCCTGCTCTCGTAATAAGTGTCGATAGGATCGGTAAGGAACACCCTGTCCAAAACGTCGAACGCCTTATAGTCGCAGGCTCTCACCCCCATAACCACAAAGGGCTTCTTCTCTTCCCTGACGTCGATTATTTCGATTTTTTGCCCGTCGATTTTGAACTTCATCAAGTCCTCGCTCTGCGGGAAAAACGCGTCTTTGGGGGATTTGTTGGTCTTTAATACCGACAGACAGACTTCCGCTCCCTCTTCGTACAAGCCGAAATTCACTTCTCCCGCCTTCTTTATCGGGAGATAAAGCGGATACTTCTCGGAAATTTTATTATACAAACCGTTAAGGTCGGAAATATTTATTCTCAACATTATTTCTTACCCCCTACTACAGTATTGGCTTCTACGTCCCCTGTCGTAAAATCCACTACGGGATTTAACGCGGTTACCGTCGCTCCTGCCTGATATTCTCCGTAAAAAGCGTTGATATCCTTAATATATTTTCTGTTAATTAAATGCAACGGGATATTCTGCGGACATACGCGCGAGCATTCGCCGCAATCGGTACAACGTCCCGCTACGTGGTAAGAACGTATCACGTGGAAAAGCTTTTCTTCAAAGCTGTCCGCGTTGGCCTTGCCGGCTATACCGGATTTGTCGTTATCGAATACGCAGTTTATACAGGTACAAGCGGGGCAAACGTTTCTGCACGCGTTGCAGCGAATGCATTTCGACAGCTCCCCTTTCCAGAAAGCGTACCTCTCGTCCGCCGTCATTTTTTCCAACCTTTCCACTTCGTCGAAACGCTTTTCTTTGTTGTCCTTCATTTCGTTAACGACTATGGTCTCGTCCGCAACGGCAAATTCCTTACTCTTGCAGGTTTCGCACTTTACGGATAAAGCGTCGTCGAAATTTACCTCTTTGTCGCCGTAAAGAGTTTTTACCGAAACGGTTTCTCCGTTTTCGGCAACGGAAAGGATACCGTCCGCTCCGACGGAATAGAGCTTGTTTACGTCGAGCTTGCCCTGACATTCGACGCCTATTACGTAAACGTTTTCTCTCTTAACCCTGTGCTCGGATAAAAGCTGGTTAAAGCTGTACGTGTCGCACGGCTTCAAGAAGACGAGCACCTTGCCCGGTTTTTTGCTTTCGGCTACCAGATATTTCGATAAGTTTGCTCCGCAAAACGCGTTATATACGAAGCCGTCCAGATTGTTTTTCGTAAACGTAGCGGGCGAATTGTCATAATACGACTCCCCTCTTTTCCAACCGATTACGCGGTCGACCTCTCCGCTCTCGAGCATTTCGGAGGCTCTTTTTAACATCAATTCTTCTACTCTTTGCATCTCAAATCCTCCAATCTGCGGTTTTCGCCAAGCTCCGCTACGGTCTTTGCAAAATCGTTCATAACCTGCGAAAACTTCGCGCCCTCTGCGGCGGAAACCCATTCTATTCTCGTCCTTTCCTTTTCTATCCCCAAATAATCGAGCATAGAAAACAAAAGAGCCATTCTTCTTCTCGTATGATAATTGCCGGTGGAATAGTGGCAGTCGCCGGGATGGCAACCGCAGAGTATCACTCCGTCGGCTCCGCGTTGAAACGCCTTTAACACGAAAATGGGATTGACGCGACAAGAGCAGGGCACTCTGATTATTTTTACGTCGGCAGGATAGGACAAACGGGAGGACCCTGCCAGATCCGCTCCGGCGTAGCTGCACCAATTGCAACAAAAAGCGACGATTAACGGCTTATGCTCTTTTACTTCTTGCATATCGCTTCAACCTCCTTCAATATCTGTGAAGAACTGAACCCGAACAGGTCCATTGCTCCCGACGGGCAAGTTACCGTACACGCTCCGCAGCCCTGGCATACGGCGGGATTTACCGAGGCGACGCGCCTTGTTTCCGTCTTTCCTCCGCCTATGCGGTATTCTTTATCCATATAAGTAATGGCTCCGTACGGACATACCTGTTCGCATTGACTGCAACCGGTACAGGTCGTTTCGTCTGCGTGCGCTACGCAGGGATTGCCTTTCAGCTTGTCCTTTGCGAGGAGTCCGATAACCTTGGACGCGCAAGCGGAAGCCTGCGAAACGGTTTCCGGAACGTCCTTCGGTCCCTGGCACACGCCTGCAAGGAAAATACCGGCGGTAGGACTTTCTACCGGACGGAGCTTTGCGTGCGCTTCGGTAAGGAAGCCGTTGGTATCTATGCTTATGGTAAGCTTGGTAGCTATATCTCTCACCGACGGATCGGGCTCTATGGCGGTGGCAAGCACTACCAAATCGGACGGAATGATTATTTGCTTATTGTCGAGGAGGTCGGAACCCTGCACCATGAGTTTTCCGTTCTCGTTGTATACCTTTCCGACCATACCTTTAATATAATCGACTCCGTATTGCTCCACGGCTCTGCGATAAAACTCGTCGTAGTTCTTGCCCGGAGTACGAACGTCGATATAAAATACGTGAACCTCGGTATCGGGATATTTTTCGCGGATAAGCATAGCGTGCTTAGCGGTGTACATACAACAAATTTTGCTGCAATAAGGTTTGCCGCACCCGGATATATCGCGCGAGCCCACGCACTGAATAAACGTTATTACCTTAGGATGCGTTAAATCGCTGGGACGAAGCAATATTCCCTTGGTGGGGCCTGCGGCGTTCATAAGCCTTTCCAGCTCGAGACTGGTGATTACGTCCTTATTGTCCGCATAGCCGTATTCGTTGAAATCGTCGAGCTTTATGGGTTGAAAACCGGTAGCGACAACGATTGCTCCGTACTTTCTTTCCACTATTTCGTCCTTTTGCTTGTAATCAATCGCGCCTACGCCGCATTTTTTCGAGCAAAGTCCGCACTTGTCCGATTTCAATTTCAAACATTGGTTGGGATCTATAACAGCCACGTTCGGTATCGCCTGCGCGAACGGAATGTATATCGCGGGGCGATTGTTAAGATTCATATTGAATTCGTTGAGTCCCTTTTTGGAAGGACAGCTTGCCATACATACGCCGCAACCGGTACATTTCGTTTCGTCGACGTAACGGGCCTTTTTCCTTATCTTGACGTCGAAATTTCCGACGAAGCCCTTTACCTCTTCCACCTCGCTGTACGAAAAGATGTTGATTTTGTCGCTTTGCGCGCAATCGACCATCTTCGGAGTAAGAATACAAGCCGAACAGTCGAGGGTGGGGAAGGTCTTGTCGAGCTGAGCCATACGTCCGCCTATCGTAGGACGCTTTTCCACCAAATCAACCTCGTATCCCGCGTCGGCTATATCGAGAGCCGCCTGTATACCGGCGATTCCTCCGCCGATAACGAGCGCTCTTTTCGTCACTCCCGTTTCGCCCGGAGTAAGAGGCACGTTCAACGTCAGCTTGGCTACCGCCGTTCTGGCAAGAATTATCGCCTTTTCGGTGCCTTCCTCTATATCTTTATGTATCCAACTGCACTGTTCGCGGATATTGGCTATTTCCACCATATACGAGTTCAGTCCCGCTCCCTCGGCAGCTTTGCGGAAGGTAGCTTCGTGCATTCTCGGCGAACAGGAACAAACCACTATGCCCGTAAGCTTATGTTCGGCAATAGCGTTTTTTATCAGCTGTTGACCGTTCTCCGAGCACATATACTGATAATTGACGGCATAAACGACGCCCGGCTCCTTGCGGACGGCTTCGGTAACCCTTTCGACGTCCACGGTGGCGGCTATGTTCGTACCGCAATGACAAATAAATACGCCTATTCTCTGCATAAATTTCTCATCCTTTACTTTTTGTATTTTCTGAAAGCCGACACGAGCAACTGCTGAGGTATAAGAGCGTCAACTATGGGCGGAATCTGCTCCGCCGAGATGGCGTCTCCGCCTTGCATTCTCTCCACAGTGTCCCTTACGGCCTCTATTACGTTGGCGGGAGCCACGCCTCTGGGGCAACGCTCTACGCACGCCATACAGCTGAGGCAGTTGAATATCGCCTTACAATTCATAAGTTCTTCTATTCTTCCCTGACCGAGCATCGTAACGAATTGGTGCGGTTTTACGTCCATATCGGCGTATGCGGGGCATCTTCCCGAACATTTGCCGCATTTCATACATTTCCTCACGTCGGTGCCGGAAATTCTCTTTACGTTTTCGATATCGTTTATTCTCGACATGTTCCCTCCTCTTTTACTCCGAGGGCTTCTGCCAGAAGCTCGGTAAAATACGCTATCTCCATATCCTCGCCGGCAATATCTTTAAGATTGTAATAGCAAAGAGGACAAGCCGTGATGATAAGCTCCGCGCCGTTGTTTTTCGCGCTGTCGATAACGGCTTTGCTCTTCCTTGCGGTGAGGTTGCCGTTGCGGAGCTTTACGTACGCGCCGCAGCATTCGTTGCGGAACGGATAAACGACGGGAGTCCCTCCGATAGCTCTTATAAAATCTTCTATTATAGTGGGATTTTCGGGATTATCGAACGCCATAACTTTGCCCGGACGGAGCAAAAGACAACCGTAATACGCTCCGATTTTTTTGTTAATCGGATTTTTTACCGCCTTTTTCAATGCGTCGAAGCCGACGTAATCGCGGAGCATTTCGAGATAATGCACCACCTTGGTTTCGCCGTTATAGCGCTCGTCGAGTCCGAGATAATTGTTGGCTTTCATATTGACGTTTTCGTCGTTACGCATATCGTCGTTGACTCTTTTTATTACGTTGTGGCAGGCGGAGCAGAGAGTAAGCAAAAGTCCGTCCTCGTGCTTGGCGTAATCGAGTGCGCGGACGGCGGAAAGCTTGACTCCCGTCTCGTCCTTAGCGAGGGGATATACCCCGCCGCAGCATTGCCACTCCTTTATCTCTTCCATATCCACCCCGAGAGCCTCCGCGGAACGTCTCGCGTACAAATCGAGAGTTTTCGCTTGAGTTTTTAACGTACAGCCGGGATAGTAACTGAATTTCATCTGTATTATCCTCCGATTATTTCTTTTGATAAATCATTTCTTCGGGATGGAAAACTTCGTCGAATTTTTCCTCGGTGAGGAACCCGAGCTCGACGCAAGCCTGCTTCAACGTAATATTGTCCTTATACGCTTTCTTCGCCGTCTTAGCCGCGTTCTCGTATCCTATGTAGGGGTTGAGCGCGGTAACGAGCATAAGGGAGTGATTGAGGTTGTAATCCATCTTTTCTTTGTTGGCTCTTATTCCGGTAACGCAGTTCTTCTCGAAGGATACTATTCCGTCCGCAAGCAAACGAACCGACTGCAAGAAGTTGTAAATTATTACCGGCATGAATACGTTGAGCTCGAAATTGCCCTGCGACGCGCCGAAGCCTACCGCGACGTCGTTGGAAATAACCTGAACGGCAACCATCGTCATGGATTCGCACTGGGTAGGATTGACTTTGCCGGGCATAATGGAGCTGCCGGGCTCGTTTTCGGGAATGAATATTTCTCCGAGTCCGTCGCGAGGACCGGACGCGAGCCATCTTATATCGTTGGCTATTTTCATAAGGTTGGCGGCGAGTCCTTTCAAAGCTCCGTGCGCGAAGACGAGCTCGTCTTTTGAGGTAAGAGCGTGATATTTGTTTTCCGCGGTCACGAAATTCTTGCCGGAAATTGCGGAAACCTGTTTTGCTACGTCCTCGGCAAAGCCTATGGGAGCGTTAAGTCCGGTGCCGACCGCAGTGCCGCCGAGCGCGAGCTCTCTGAGTCCGTCGAGAGAAAGCACAATCTGGCTTCTGGATTTTTCCAGCATATTGCGCCATCCGCTGATTTCCTGCGAAAAACCTATAGGTACCGCGTCCTGCAGGTGAGTTCTGCCGCACTTTACGATACCTTCGTTTTCCTTTTCGAGGCGCTTGAAGGTAGCGATAAGCTTGTCTATGGCGGGGAGGAGCTTGTCCTCGATGGTAAGTACGGCGGCGATGTGCATAGCCGTCGGGAAAGTGTCGTTGCTGGACTGGCTCTTGTTTATATCGTCGTTGGGGTGGAGCAATTTTTTGCCCGCGATTTCGTTACCGCGATTGGCGATAACCTCGTTGGCGTTCATATTGGATTGCGTTCCGCTACCCGTCTGCCAGACCACGAGGGGAAAATGCTCGTAGAGCTTACCCGCCATTATTTCGTCGCAAACCTCGCTTATTACGTCGAGTTTTTCCTTGGGGAGTTTCCCGAGATTGTAGTTGGCGATAGCCGCAGCTTTTTTGAGGATAGCGAACGCGTAAGTAATTTCACGCGGCATTACCTCTCCGCCTATCTGAAAATTCTCGTGGCTTCTCTCTGTCTGCGCCGCCCAATACTTGTCGGCAGGGACTCTCATCTCGCCCATCGTGTCTTTTTCAATACGATATTCCATAAAAAATAGCCTCCTTTTTAATCGGTATGTTATTCGTTTTTTTATTTTTCCTTTCGCGCGACGCAAAGTCGCATTCTGTACGGTATTATACCATAATCAATCCTCAAATACAAGACTATGAACGCCGTTTTAGTCCGCACAACAATTTTTTTACAGTAAAATACAGGAAAAACGCAACCTCAAACGGGTTGCGCAATCTCTATTTTTCGGTGTTTTTTATCGATAAAAAATATCGAAATCCGCTATTCGGGCTTTTAGCCGTTTCTTACGACCGTCGAAGTCTTTATCAGCCCCTGTTTTATAAGCTCATCGTCGGAAAGATAATCGTATTTTTGCTCGGTTTTTACGAATTTTGCATTGATTTTTAATCCGCGTTTTTCCGCGAGCTTATCGATAAGCTCCGTCGCGCGTTTCAAATAACGACCGCCGCCGATCTTTAACTTCATAGGAACGTCGGAATAGGCTTTTTTGTCTCCGGCATAGGCGTAACGATAAACGGAATTTTCAAACTCGGCAACGTCGAGAGCGAGATAAAGATAAAGGGATTTTCCTCTCACCGCGCAATATCCGAGCTTTTCTCTGCCCAAGCGGAAAGTCTCTCCCGAAAAAGCGATTCTGCCCTTTACCTTGGAATACTTCAAAAACTCGTTTTTTATTACGGAATATTTTTTCTGCAATTCTGCGTTCTGAATAAGTTTGGATAAAAATCCCCTGCGCAAACGCGTCTCCGTTCCGCCCGCAATCGCTTCTTGTTTCAATACGTACGCCCTTCCGCAGGGATACTCTTCACTCTTGTCGCAATAGGCGCAAAAATCTTCCTCTCCGCAGAGGTCGCGCCCGGCTTTTTCGCTTTTTAGCCATTTCTCAACGTCTATCTTTTTTTGCATTTCTTTTTTGTTGTCGTACATAAGCGCCTCCTTTATTGCTTTTTAAGTATTTTATTACAACGGTAATATTTTAGCAAATAATTTTGAGCGTCATTAAGAAAAAACTTTTTATTTGCTTGGTTTTTATAAAAAATGCGCCGTTCTTTATCCGAACGGCGGCATTTTTTGTCGCAAATATATCGCCCGGTATACAATCCGAGCCGTTAACTCTCCGATTATATACCGACAGCTTACGAAATTTTCATTCCTCGCCGAGAGAGGAAGAGCCGTCGTCTCCCGAGCTCGCGTTGCGGTTTACCGTAACCGCCCCGTCCGTACAACGAACCGTGCAATCCGCCATCCAATTCCATTCTATTCCCTTCTTTACTACGCACCATTGCATAATACTACCACCGTATATTATTCTTTCAAGATTGGAGTATGCGAAGGCATAATTCCCTACGCTCGTCACGCTGACGGGAATGGATATGCTCGTAAGCTCGGTTCGACCGATAAAGGCATAATCTCCTATTTTCTTTACGCTTCCGTCGGTAGGAATTACGCTGTCGGCGCAGCCGACTATCAAAGTCCCCGTTTCGATCGCCACAAGGCAGTTCCCGGAGCTTTTGTATAGCCGATTGCCATCTTCGACCTTTATTTCTTTCAGCTTTTTACAGTTTATGAACGCCGAAGAGTCTATATGTATTACGCTGTCGGGTATGTCTATACTCGTCAAAACGGAACCGCAATTGTCAAACGCTCCCTCAGCGATACCCAGACTGCCGGCAGAAACGGTAACGGCTGTAGCCGAGGTCGCCTCGCCTTTGTAGCCGTACAAGACCTTGCCGACGTATACTACTCCGTCCGGTTGATTATTGTACCACGCCGTACCCGAAAAAGCCTCTCTGCCTATCCGTATGACGCTGTTCGGGACAGATACGGAGGCAAGATTTTGACAATGAGAGAACGCTTCTTTCCCTATGCCCGTAACTCCGTAAGGAACGGTTATGCTCTCCACGGCTTCGCAACCGCAAAACGCCGATTCTCCTATCTCACGCACACTGCCGTCTTCCGGTATCGCGCTGAGGTTGGTGCCCTTTACGAGGGTTTTTGTCGCCTTATTTATGAGACAATTTCCCGTACCCTCGTATACGGCGTTTTCTTTATTTACCGTAATCTTTTCCAATTTATTGCAATACGAAAACGCATTCCGACCTAATGCTTTTAAGCCTTTCCCTATGTCTATATCTACAAGACTATTGCAAGAATTAAACGCGTTTTCTCCTATCTTAACAACCCCGTCCGGGATAGTCGCGCCGGTAAGAGCGCCGCAACCGTAAAACGCCTTGTCGCCTATCTCCGCAACGCTGTCGGGTATGGTTATGCCCCTCAATCCGTCGCAACCGTAAAAAGCCTCTGCGGCAATACTTGTCGTGCCCTCTTTTACCGCGACTTTCGTATTCTCCGGCATCGATCCTTTATACCGATACAGTACCTTGCCGACGTACACTATGCCGTCGGGGTGATTGTTGTACCACGCCGTACCTTGGAAAGCACCCTCTCCTATAGTCGTTACGCTTTGAGGAATATATACCTTAGAGAGACCGACGCAGGATCCGAAAGCGTAGTCTCCTATCGCCATAACACAGTCGGGAATAAATACGTCTACAAGAGTATCGTAAGTATAAAACGCCTTTTCGGCAATAGCCACTATTCCGCCCTTTACTATAATGCTCGTATCGGCAGGCATTGTCCCTTTATAGCAATACAGCACCTTGTTCAAGTACACTACGCCGTCGGGTTGATTATTATACCACGCCGTTTTATGAAACGCATTTTGTCCCACGCTCATTATGCTTTTGGGTATAGTTATGCTTGTAAGGGCAGCGCAACCATAAAAGGCGAGTTTCCCGATATCTGTCACGCTGTCGGGTATGACTATGCTCGTTAATTTGTCGCAATATGCAAACGCATAACCGCCGATAATCGCCACGCTTTTCGGAATAATTATGTTTTCAATACTGCCGCAACCATAAAACGCGCCCTCTCCTATGTCGATTACGCTTTCCGCGATAGTTGCCGACGTCAGCCTGGTGCAATTATAAAACGCGCCGTCCCCGATGTCTTTC
The DNA here is from genome assembly GCA_051887955.1 of Christensenellales bacterium. Classification (GTDB taxonomy): domain Bacteria; phylum Bacillota; class Clostridia; order Christensenellales; family DTU072; genus CAG-1782. The sequence goes on along the minus strand of JBJFAO010000098.1, from coordinate 1,914 downwards.
ACTCCGTCGGAAATAACCACTCCGACCATACCGTAGCAACCGGCAAAAGCATAATCTCCTATGCTCACAACGGGTTTTCCGTTGTAAGCTTTCGGTATTACTATTTGACTATCCGCACACGTTCCTATTCCCGTCACGGAGTAGGCGTCTCCTTCGAGCGTCATTTCAAGTCCTTCGCTTCCGAGCGAACCGTCCGCCGTTTCCTGTTCGTCACCTTGGGAGTTTTTGTTGGCGCAAGAGGTTAAAATACAAACAAGCAAAACGCACAATATCAAAACAATCGGCAGATTTACGTACTTTTTCATTCCGACCTCCATACATCGAGAATATTATTATGATATATCGAATGGTTTATTTATAGACTAAATGGTATCATATATCGCCCATATTGTCAATAAACAATTTATATAATTGGGGAAAACGATACGGAGGCAAATATGGATACTTGTTCTGCTGTAAAGCAACGACTCACCGAATTATGTTATCAAAAGCACTGGTCTATCTACAAGCTGTCGACGGAATCCGGCATTTCTCCTTCAACCGTAAAAAGTATTCTGTACGGCAAAAGTCAAAATCCGGGGATTGTCACAATCAAAATGCTCTGCGACGGGCTGGGAATATCCCTGTCGGATTTTTTCGGTGCAAAAATTTTTTCCGCACTTGAACAGGAAATAGAATAACCGTATCCGTAAAACGACGATAAAAAAACTCCCGTGACGAGAGTTTTCGCATATTATTAAAAATCGACCGAAAACGGGCGTTGAACGAATAAAAGCGTATTGCAAAATTTTTGCTCGTTAAAAACGCCCTGCGTATCTGCAGGGCGTTTGTTCATTTACCTAAAAAATATCGTTATAACGAATCTATATAGGCGCAAGCCGCCATCGCCGCAGTCGCTCCGTCCGCCACCGCCGTGGTAAGCTGACGTACGCCTTTTTTACGACAATCTCCCGCGACGAACACTCCCGGCGTATCCGTTTTGCAGGTTTCGTCACAGTCAAAATAGCCGTTGACGTCAAGCTTTACGAGGTTTTCAAAGCGCTTGTTGTCGGGAATCTGCCCTATCGCCACGAAAAGAGCTTCTATAGAATGCGTCTTTTCTTCGCCGTTTTCCTTATATACGATACCCTCGAGCTTGTCCTCGCCCAAATAGCCGCATATAGAGGTATTCGGTCTGACTTCAATATTTTCGCGAGAGCGAAGTATTTTTACCAGACTCGCGTCGCCGAAAAACTTATCGAATAAAGTATAAACGTACACCCTGGAGCAATAGTTCGCAAGAAGAAGCGCGTATTGCAAAGCCGTGTTTCCGTCGCCGACGAGCGCTACTTCCTTACCCGCGTAAAAAGCTCCGTCGCAAATAGCGCAATAGCTTATGCCGTTGCCGGTGAGTTTTTCTTCGTTGGGGAGATTGAGGTGTTTGTGCTTTACTCCCGTCGCGAGAACAACCGCCTTGCTTTCGTGAACGCCGTAATCGGTAACTACGGCAAAGCCGTTTTCCTTCTTTTCGACCTTCACGGCTTTTTCCAGCTCGAAATCCGCTCCGTGAGAGGTAATCTGCTCGAAAAGATTGTTGGAAAAGTCAAGACCGCCGATCTCCATTATCGAAGGAAAATTCTCTACGCGCGGAGAGCTCGCTATCTGTCCGCCCAACGTTTCTTCCTCCAGAACCAGCACGCTCTTGCCGTTTCTCAGAGCGTACAGCGCGGCGGTCATACCCGCCGCACCCCCGCCGATAACTATTACGTCTTTCATTATTTCAATCCCTCGATATATCTCTTCACTTCGCTCGCGTTGTCGTAACGATCGTATTTATCTCCGTTGGGGACAAGCAAAGTGGGGGCTTTCTGCACGCCGTATTTTACCGTAAGCTCCTTTTGTTCTTCCGCGTCTATAGCCACGTATTTTATTCCG
>JBJFAO010000097.1:0-2786 GCA_051887955.1 Christensenellales bacterium | reverse complement strand
CGGAGTATACATTTCCAAACGGCAAACCACACCGAAACGATCTCGTAAAGGCGCGCCGAGCATTCCCGCTTTCGTGGTAGCTCCGACAAGAGTAAAATGCTTTAGCGGCAATCTCATCGTACGCGCGCTCGGTCCCTTGCCGAGCACCATATCCAACACAAAATCCTCCATCGCAGGATACAGTATTTCTTCAACGTTATGATTCAGTCTATGAATTTCGTCGACGAAAAGCACGTCTCCTTCGTCCAGATTGGTCAAAACCGCCGCCAAGTCTCCCGCCCTTGCGATAGCAGGGCCGGAAGTGACCTTTATATCGCTGTTCATTTCATTGGCTATTATATGACTTAACGTCGTTTTCCCGAGTCCCGGCGGCCCGTATAAAAGTACGTGATCCAGACTTTCTCCGCGTCTTTTGGCGGCGTGCATAAAAACTTTAAGGTTGTTTTTGACTTTTTCCTGCCCGATGTATTCGTCTATTTCTTTCGGTCTCAAAAGGTTTTCGTTTTCATCGTTTTCGAGCTTTACCGAAGAAATAAGTCTTTCGTCGTCAAATTCCATTTTGCCTCCTCGTTACAGACTGCGCAACGCTTTTGCCACAAGCTCTTCCGCGCTTTTTGCGAAAGGCTTTGCTTTTTTCACCGCTTCCGCAGCCTCGCTCTGAGTAAAACCGAGACTACGCAACGCGCTTATGGCGTCGGCAGAATCCGAATCCATTTCTCCCTCGATTCCCGTATGCGTAACAGACTCCAAAAGCTCCCTGCTGTCGGCGTCTATTTCCCCTCTCAACTCCAAAATAATCCTCTCCGCCGTCTTTTTGCCTACTCCTTTAATCTTAGACAAAGTCTTTATATCCGAAGACATTACCGCTCTCATAAGGTCGCAAATCTCTATTCCGGAAAGAATTCCTATCGCCGCTTTCGGACCTACGCCGCTTATCGTTATCAGCTTCAGAAACATATTCTTTTCTTCTTTGGTATAAAAACCATACAAAGATATTCCGTCCTCTCTTACCGCCATGTGGCAATACAGACAAACGTAAGGGCTGCCCGATTTGATTTTTTCCGCGGTAGTATTGCTGACGGTAAGCTCGTATCCTATTCCGCCGTTGTCGACCACTACGGTGTTTTCTCCGAATTCTACCGCCTCTCCTTTAATAAAACTTAACATTATTTTCTCCTATATTCCGAACAATCCGGCAAGCCTGTTCGTCTGAGCGTGAGTAAGCGCGACAGCCAGCGCGTCCGCAGCATCGTCGGGCTTAGGTATCGAATCCAGTTTCAGATAGGTTTTTACCATCTGCTGAATTTGCTTTTTATCCGCTTTGCCGTAACCGGTCATAGCTTGTTTAATCTGCAAAGGGGTATATTCGTACAGTTTTTTGCATTTGGCATAAACGGTAAGTAAAATAGCTCCCCTGGCTTCGGCTACGAGAATTGCCGTTTTTTGATTGTTTGTAAAAAACAGTTCTTCTATCGCTATCGCGTCGGGATTGTATTTGTCGATAAGTATGTCGAAGCCGCGCGAGATCTTTGCAAGACGTTCGGGCAAAGACTCCTCCTTGGGAGTCTGAATTACGCCGTATTCTATCGCTCTGTGTTTAGAACCGTTGCTTTCGAGCACGCCGAACCCCACCGTGGCGTAGCCCGGATCAATACCTAAAATAATCATAGATATATGATACAAAAAATTTTTGTTTAAGTCAAATTTTTACAGCAAATCAAAGAATATCGTAAAGCTTATTTTTCAAATCGGAAAAATCCCCTATGCTCCTGTCTGCTCGCGGTTTATCGATAACGCCGTCAAAAATAATTTCACCACCTTTTTTTAAGACGATTATTCTGTCGGCAAGAAGCAACGCTTCGTCTATATCGTGAGTGACGAAAACAACCGTACGCCCGTCGTCGGAATATAGCTTAACGAACACGTCTATCACTCTTTTCTTCAACGACACGTCCAGCCCCTTAAACGGCTCGTCCATCAATAACAGCGGAGCGGCATAAACGAAAGCTCTCGCAAGCGCCGCTCTCTGAGCCATGCCTCCGCTCAATTCCGACGGATAAGCGTCTTTTTTGTCAAAAAGTTCAACTTTTTTCAGTATATCGAAAATAGTTTCTCTTCGCTCGTTTTTATTTCTTATATCCTTTAACACGTATTCGAGATTCCCGTATACGGTAAGATTCGGAATAAGTCTCAATGACTGAAACATATAGCTTATTCTTTCGGACTTATCGCAATCCGAAATAGATTTTACTACTTCCGTTTCGTTTTTTTTAATCGGGTTTATTTCCCTTTTCCCCGAAAAATCCGTCAATCCGCTTATTATGTTCAGTAGGGTGGTTTTCCCGCAGCCGGAAGGTCCGAGCACTGCGGTAATTTTTCCTTCGGAAAATTCTATATCGAAATTAGAAAAAATCTTATTGTCGCCAAAACTTTTTGATATGTTTTTTAATTTCATTTCCACCTCACAATGAGCTTTTTTAGGGCAAAAACGACAAATTCTACAAAATATCCAAGGATTATGGCAACTATCGTCCAGGCTAAAAGCTCAGCCGTTTCGAGATAGCCTCTCGCCGTCTGCATCATTATTCCCATCGAATTTCTCGTCTGCGCGATTACCTCGGCAGAAATTATTATTTTTATCGTAAGACCGGCTGAGGATTGCATATTATCGAAAGCCGAAGGAAGAATCTGAGGAAGATACAATGAAAAAATTCTATCCTTTACGGACACTTTATAAACCTTGCTCATCTCTATCAAATCGCCGTCGACGCCCGTAATCGCGCTGT
>JBJFAO010000096.1:0-2792 GCA_051887955.1 Christensenellales bacterium | reverse complement strand
TGGTGGGAGCCATCTGTCCTCCCGTCATTCCGTATATTGCGTTGTTTATGAAAATAACGGTTATCTTTTCCCCTCTCGCGGCGGCGTGGACTATTTCCGCCATACCTATGCTCGCGAGATCTCCGTCGCCCTGATAAGCGAACACTACCGTATCCGGTCTCACTCTCTTTATTCCCGTGGCGACCGCCGGCGCGCGTCCGTGGGACGCTTCCTGCATGTCGCAGTTGAAGTAGTTATAGGCAAATACGGCGCAACCGACGGGCGCTACTCCTACCACGTTGCCTTCGGCTCCGATCTCTTCGAGAACTTCGGCGACGAGCTTGTGAGCTATTCCGTGGGTACAGCCCGGACAGTAATGAAAAGGTGCGTCGGTGAGCATTCCGCTCTTTTTATATACTACCGCCATTTTACATTTCCTCCTTAATTACGTATTCGACTATATCCTCGGGCGTCATAACGTTGCCGCCCACTCTGCCGTAAAAATCCACGGGCTTTTTCATCGCCGTAGCTATCTTTACGTCGTCTATCATCTGTCCCATAGACAGCTCTACGCACAAAAATTTCTTTACGCAATCCTTTTCCGCCGTTTTCAGAAAAACCTCTTCCGGGAAAGGAAATAAGGTTATCGGACGCAACAAACCTACTTTATAGCCCATCTCGCGAAGAGTATTGACGGCGCTTTTTGCGATTCTTGCGACGGTACCGTACGCGGTCAGCACTATTTCGGCGTCGTCGCAGAGATATTCTTCGCATTTGGTTTCGTTTTTCGCGATTTCTTTATAGGTGTCGAACAGAAGATGATTGTGCGCTTCGAGCTCGTCCGGCTCGATAAGCAACGAATTTATAATCTGCCTGTCCTTTCCCTTGTTGTCTCCGTACGTAGCCCATGATTTCCTCGGCAAAGCCGACAAATCCTTGAATTCGGGCAATTCTACCGGTTCCATAATCTGTCCGAGCATACCGTCTCCGAGTATCATTACCGGCACGCGGTATTTTTCGGAAACGTCGAAAGCGTCGTACATGATATCGACGCATTCCTGCACGGAAGCCGGTCCGTATACTATCATGCGGTAATCTCCGTGTCCGCCGCCTTTGGTCGCCTGAAAATAATCGCTCTGCGCAGGCTGTATACCACCGAGTCCGGGGCCGCCGCGCACCATATTAACTATTACGCAGGGCAGTCTCGAACAGCATATATAGCTTATACCCTCCTGTTTAAGACTTATGCCGGGGCTGGAGCTGCTCGTCATAGCCCTTGCTCCCGCTCCGGCCGCGCCGTAAACCATATTTATCGCCGCAACCTCGCTCTCGGCCTGAACGAAACATCCTCCCACCTCGTACAATCTCCAGCTGAGATACTCCGGGATCTCGTTCTGAGGCGTAATCGGATATCCGAAAAACGCGCGGCAACCGCCTCTCACGGCGGCTTCGGCTATAGCCTCGTTGCCTTTCATAAGTTGTTTCATTCCGTCCTCCTATCTCTCTACCGTAATTACGCTGTCCGGACACATAATTGCGCAGTTGGCGCAGCCGATACAGCTTTCGGGAGCTTTTTCCGTCAGTATAAAATATCCGTTTTTGTTGGTATCCTTTTCCGAGAGGGCAAGTATACCTTTCGGACAGCTCATAACGCAAAGTCCGCATCCCTTGCATCGCTCTTTGTCTATAGTGAGTTTTGCCATTTCAGTTCTCCTTACAGTAACCTTTTTTCTATATAAAATTATTATAATAATACCGTTTGACTATGTAAAGTAAATTTAGAGTAAAACCGACTTATCCGATTTTTAACGAGCGTCTTTTTCGCGTTTTTAATCCGTTCGGTATAATTTTGCGGGCTTTTCGCATTCTATCGCCGAGGAGAAATTATTATGACAGGCAGTATTATTATGATTATTCTTGCGCTTATGGCGCTTATAGGTATCGGAAGTCCCGCTATAAAAGATTTTCGATTGCCGTCCGTCGTCATAGCCGTTCTGTTCGGACTTATCGCCGGTCTCAACTTCATCCCTACGATTTATATAGGCGAATTTTCCTTCTCGGTAGGAACCGCGCTGTTGTTTTTATCCGCTTTTTTAATATGGATATTCAAGGGCAAAATAAAAAACAGACTTATATGCCTATTGGTAACCGTAGCTCTCGGCGGCGCGCTTTACGGCGCGATTCGTCTCGCCTCTTTTTACGGCAACGGGCTCTGGGGAAAAATCAACCCCTATTACGCGCTGATAGTAGGCGCGATAGCGTTCGTCGCTACGAGAAACGCGAAATACGGCTTTATATCTGCCGTGCTGAGCGTAGGAATCGCTACCGTGCTTTCGCAAATCGGCTTGGTTTTTGCCCTCGACGAAGGTTTTACTCCCGCGGTAATCGCCGGCGCGACTGCAATCGTGCTGTACTGTGTAGTAGCCAAGCTTATGCCCTCCAGACCGAACAAAGCGACCTATTACTTCGAAACCGGCAGAATGCTTGACTGAAAAATTGTTGTAAACGGCGCGTCTTACTATCGAGCGAGAACTTCGATTTCGATACCCAGCACGCCGTATTTCGTTTCCTGTTCGGCGGTATAATAGCGATACATCGATTTTGCCGCCTCTTCTGCGGACGCTCCGTCCGCCCCGCTTTTTTCGGGCAAGGCTACGAAGAGCTCGAAAAAACTTTTGAAGCGACTCAACGAAACCACCCTTGCGAGAAGGCTTTTTTCGCCGTAAAAAAACTCTATGGTATCGCCGACCTCTATTTCTCTGCGCTTTTCGTCGTACAATCTTATTTCCACGGTTTTTTTGCCCGACGCGATT
>JBJFAO010000095.1:0-2808 GCA_051887955.1 Christensenellales bacterium | reverse complement strand
ATGTTGCACTATAATATATTTATTATAAATATTAAAGGGTAAAACTGCCCTTTAGCTGTGCGCGGAGGTTTATCATGAAAAAAGGAACGTTAGGCAAAGTGCTTATTATGTTGGCGGCGATATTCGTCGTCTGCTTTACGCTTACCGCCTGCGAGCTTTCCGAACCTGCCGACGCCAGCAAGTATTATATTAACGACAACGCCTCCAACGCCCTCAACAAGGATTCTACCACCAAGGATCAGGCTATAGACCGCGTTACCGGCGGAATAGAAAATTTACGCTCCTATCTCGACGACGCCGACGTAGCCACTACCGGTTATTATATGGGGGTTGAATTCAATATCGACACCCTCAATCCCAACACCCTCGACGGCGGCAACTTCCGTCTGAAAATTCAGGCTCACATGTATACGTATCCGTACGAGGACGAGGACGGCAATCCGATTTACAAATATTACAACGAAAAGGACGGCAAGTATTACGACGAGCCCGACGCGGAAGGGACGTACGTAAAGGTGCTTGCCGAGGATATTCACAACGAAGTCATAAAAAAGAGCGACATTCTTCTCGAGTGGTATAACGGCGCGACCAACCAGATGCTCATAGGAATGTATTTCGACGGGCTCAACAGCAACAGCGAGGATCCCGGCAATATTCTTTATCTCAACATTCAGGGCTACAAGCGTAGCTTTTACGATTTCGGCGACACGGTTCTTTACAGACAGCTTATAAGGCTCCTTATGAGTCTTTCGGTGGAAAAGCTCCTCACCGCCGGCAATATTCAGGGCGACGCGGGCACGGGGACGATCCGTTCTCTTTTCGAGGTCGCCGTCAACGACAACTACAAGGTAGTCCGCAACGATCCGGTAACGAGCGTTTTGTTCTACGGAATAGCCGCCGACATGGTCGCCGGAACGCTCACCGATTTTATTCAGGGCATATTCAAGCCTTTCGAGAACAAAGTAGACCCTTTTATGCTCAAATATCTGGGCTTTAAGTTCTCCGTCGTGGGAAGCGCGATAATCAACAGCGTAGCCAGCGACATGCAGTTTTTCACTCAGCCCGACCCTTCGGGAACGAAGGAAATAATGACGGGAGCGTATCTTACCTTCAACGGAGCCGCGTTAAGCAACAACGCGATTTACAATTACGTTTCCGACGCGACCTTCGAGTACGGCACTTATCCGCCCGAAGACATGAAGCTGGACAGGGATTTTTACCTTCCGTACGAATACGGACAATATGAATTCGTCGGCAATCTTTACGTGCCTTTGCTCAACGCGAACTACGACGCCCTTATAAGAACCGATATGCAACAGTACGACAACTCTACCAACAACGTGTTTATGGAGTATAAGGACATTGCCAACGGCGAGCTTATGATAGGCGCGTACTACCGCTACGAAAAGACGTTTATCGATATTTCGGGTATGGAATATCTGTACGGGTGGATAGACCTCAATCAGCTCGGTTTTCCGCGCGTTTACGACGAGAGTCTGAATCTCGCCGAGGCTTTGGGCAGCCTTTTCGACGCCATTAACAACGGAATAATCAGTATAGTGGACGGCATACTGAGTCCCGACAAAAACGATAAAGAAAACCACCTTCTCGAAGAGATTATGAAAAAAATGAGTATGACCGAGAAGGATCCGAACGATATATTCAGTAAAAATACCGAAACGCTCACCATAGACATGGTGCTTATCAAGGCGTTTTTATACGAAACGGGAGAAGGTTCGTATACGACGAGGGATATTATAAACATTCTCGACTCGATGTTGCCGTATACCATGGATCAGATAGCCATTATGCTCGGCGTCGCCAATGCCGAAATAATGCTCGACAACTCCTATTTCGAGGTTACGTTGAACGTCGACACCAACGAAATAACCATTAAACTTCTCACCAACGTAGGAAGGGAGGACGACGAGAGCTCCCTTATGATATTCCAGCTGGACATCACTCCGGTATACGTAGGACAGAAAGTGGATATAGCCGAAGTCAATTTCGACGGGTTCAAGCCGTTGGAGCAGATTTATACTTACTCCGCTACTATGGACGGCAATTTCATTTTCAGCACCGCCGAAACGGTGGATTTATCGAAGCTGTTGAGCGCGACAATAGGCGAGAATTCGGGCAAGAACACACCATACGCCCTGCCTGCCAACGCGGGAGTGACGTTCAGACTTATATACGACCAATTCGTCACCGACCACATAGAAAACGACGCCGACGGCAATACCATAGTGCACAAAGCGGGCAGAAGCGCGTTCCAGCTGCAGATGTATCTTACCGGAGGAAGCGAGGAGACGGACGTTATTTTACGTCTTGCGTCCGACGACGTTGCGTTTAACAGCGACGTTTACAGAGAACAGCCGCAGAGAGCGGGCGAGCTCGGCTACGTCTGGGTTAGTATCGAGTGCGTAAAGGACAATAACGTTCAGCGCATACCGAAGGTAAAAATAAGAGAGGACGTATTTATGAGCTCTATGCAGGCGTATCTCGACGGTACGAGCATATCCGACGACGCCGCGGAGCTCGGAAAGACGGAAGTCAACCTGAGCATAACGAGTATTCTCTTCGCTCTTATAGAGGACAGCTACGTCGTTATGGAGCCGAAGCAGATGGAAATAACTTCCAGCAACGAAACTCTTCAGAACATTTTCCGAGTCAAGGGACTTATCGGCAACATAAGAGTAAACGCCGGCTTCAGAAAGAGAGTGGACGGTCTGCAAAACATAAAGAAAGACTACGGAATGTACCAGGTGGGGCAGTTTGAAAACATAGAAGGAAACAGCCCGTACGACA
>JBJFAO010000094.1:0-2811 GCA_051887955.1 Christensenellales bacterium | reverse complement strand
TGTAGTAACTATGTTGGATAAAACGGCATATAAGATTCTCGGAATAATTGCGTCGATGTCGAGCGACGGAGAAAACCTCGTTGTAAACAAGGGAGAAATAATCTCTCTTGTCGACGTCGAGCTTAGCTCGGACGAGCTCGACAAAATCATCGAAGCGTTGGAAGTAAACGATATGTTGAGCGTATTGTATTCCGACTCGGGCATGTACTGTATAGCTGTTCGCCCGAAGGGCAAGCTCATTGCGGAAAAAAATAAAAAAGCCGAGGAAATGGCTATTGCCGCGGCGGCGGAAGAAGAGAAGAGAGAGGCGGAAAGCATTTCCGAAAGCCGATATGCCGAAACGAAAGAACAGCAACAGCCTATAGACGTGAGAAGATTTGCCGTAATATGCGCGGTAAGCTCTTTTCTCGGCGGTTTTCTCGCCGCTATGATTACTTTTTTGGTGACTTTGTTTAAATAATATGGTACTTGGAAAAAAAGAAAAAGCGTTAATGAATATCATTTATTATCAGGCGAGCCGTTCTCAGAACGGGCAGTGTCTCGTTTCTCCTTTGGATTTATTGTCAAAAATCCCTTACAGCGTGGATTTTAAGGAATCTGAATTGGAAGAAACGCTCAACCAGCTCGTTCTCGACAATTATTTCGATTGCGACAGGGCAAAGACTCCTTGCGGCGACGTAATGTACTGTATTACGCTCAAGGAAAACGGTATAAGCTTTTTGCGCGATAAGAGAGTGAGTCGTCGAAAACTGATATTCAGAATAATTACGACGATACTGATAGCGGCGTTAAGCTTCTCGTTAAAGGAGATATTGAGCCTTATTTTCGGTTGAGGACGATGGACAAATTTCAACTTGTAAGCGAATATAAACCGTGCGGCGACCAACAACAGGCTATCGACGCCCTTTGCGAAGGGATAGAGGACGGTTTCCGCACACAGGTATTGCTCGGCGTAACAGGGTCGGGCAAAACTTTTACTATGGCGAACGTTATCGCAAAACTCAATCGTCCCGCCCTCGTCATCGCGCACAACAAAACTCTCGCCGCTCAGCTTTGCAACGAGTTCAGAGAGCTGTTTCCCCACAACAGAGTGGAGTATTTCGTAAGCTATTACGACTATTATCGTCCCGAAGCATATATACCGTCCACCGATACTTATATCGAAAAGGATATGAGTATGAACGACGAAATAGACAAGCTGCGCCATTCCGCGACGGCGTCTCTCGGAGAAAGGAGGGACGTTATCGTCGTAGCTTCGGTGTCCTGCATTTACGGATTGGGCGCGCCGGAAGCCTATTTTAAGCAAATGATTTCCATTCGTCCGGGAATGAGCGCGGACAGGGATAAGCTTATAGACAGACTCGTAGCTTTGCAGTATAAGCGAAGCGACGTCGATTTTGTAAGAAGCACTTTTCGCGTTCGGGGAGACGTGCTGGAGATTTTTCCGAGCAATTACAGCAATATAGCCGTCAGAATAGAGTTTTTCGGAGACGAAGTGGACGGACTGTACGAAATAGACGTAGTTACCGGTAAAGTAGTCGCTACGTTGGAACACGCGGCGATTTTTCCGGCGAGCCATTACGTCGTTGGGGACGAGGACGTCGAAAGCACTCTCGGACGTATAAAAGACGATATGATAGAGGAGTGTCGGGCGTTTAAGGAACAAGGCAAGCTTATCGAAGAGCAAAGGCTGCGCGAAAGAGTTTGTTACGACGTGGAGATGATAAGAGAAATAGGATACTGTTCGGGAATAGAAAACTATTCCCGCTATTTCGACGGGAGAGAGCCCGGAAGTCCTCCGTTTACTCTTATGGATTATTTCCCGAAAGATTTTATTATGTTCATAGACGAGTCGCACATTACGCTGCCGCAGATAAGAGGAATGTACGCCGGCGATCGTTCGCGAAAGGACAGCCTGGTAAATTACGGTTTTCGTTTGCGAGCCGCATACGATAATCGTCCGCTCAATTTCGAGGAGTTTTCACAAAGGTATTCGCAGCTTATCTGCGTGAGCGCGACTCCGGGAGAATACGAGATGAAGGAGCAAAGTCAGGTCGCGGAACAACTTTTGAGACCGACCGGGCTTGTCGATCCGCCTATAGAAATAAGAAAGACGGAAGGGCAGATAGACGATATAATAGGCGTAATACATTGCGTTACCGAAAAAAACGGCAGAGTGCTCATTACTACTCTTACGAAAAAAATGGCGGAGAGCCTTACCCTTTATCTGGTTGAAAACGGAATAAAAGCGACGTATATGCACAGCGATATAGATACGCTGGAAAGAATAGACATCATCAACAATCTGCGCAGAGGAGAAACGGACGTAATAGTGGGAATAAATCTTCTGCGAGAGGGATTGGATATTCCCGAGGTTATGCTCGTCGCCATTCTCGACGCCGATAAAGAGGGATTTTTACGAAGCAGAAGCTCGCTTATTCAAACGGTGGGCAGAGCCGCGAGAAACGCCGAAGCCAGAGTTATCTTTTATGCGGACTCCGTTACGGACAGCATGAAAAGCGCGATGGAAGAAACGGAGCGCAGGCGGAATTATCAGATAGCTTACAACAAAGCGCACGGAATAATCCCCAAGACGATTGTCAAGGAGATAAAAAACAGTATTCTCATAACCAAAAAAGAAAAGAACAAAACTATGGACCGTAAAGACGTGGTAAAGGAAATAGAACGTCTTACGGGACTGATGAAAGTCGCAAGCTCGCAGCTGGATTTTGAAAGCTGCATAAAACTCCGCGACGATATAGCGGAATTAAAACAGCTTTTGCGGAAACAATAGACGAAAGACGGAGGATC
>JBJFAO010000093.1:0-2813 GCA_051887955.1 Christensenellales bacterium | reverse complement strand
CGCCAAAAGGGCAGGAGCTTGACGATCACTATTACGGAGCCATAAATACGCGCGTAGTAAACTACATGAAAGAGCTGGACGAGGAGCTCTGGAAACTGGGCGTTTTTGCAAAAACCAAACACAACGAAGTCGCGCCTTGTCAGCACGAGCTCGCTCCCGTTTATTGTACGACCACGGTAGCGACCGATCACAATCAGCTCACCATGGAGATTATGAAGAAAGTGGCGTTGCGCCACGGATTCGTATGTCTGCTTCACGAAAAGCCGTTTGAGGGAGTGAACGGAAGCGGCAAGCACAACAACTGGTCGCTGTCCACCGATACGGGAAAAAATCTTCTCGAACCGGGAAGCAGCCCCTCCGACAACGCGCAGTTTTTATTGTTCGTTTCGGCGGTTATAAAAGCGGTTGATTTGCACCAGGATTTGCTGAGGCTTTCCGTCGCAAGCGCAGGCAACGACCATAGACTCGGCGCCAACGAAGCACCTCCCGCGATAGTGTCCATGTACCTGGGAGACGAGATTACCGGCATACTTTCCGCTATAGAAGAAAAAAGGACTTACAGCAAAAGAGCTAAATGCAACGTGGAGATAGGCGTTCACGTACTGCCGAAGCTGTCGAAGGACTCTACCGACAGAAACCGTACCTCTCCGTTTGCGTTTACGGGAAATAAGTTCGAGTTCCGTATGCCCGGCTCCACGTTCTCGATAGCTGGGATAAACACCGTACTCAACACGATAGTTGCGGATGTTCTGGAAGAATTCGCCGACAGACTCGAAGGACGCGATCTTGCGGACGGAGTCAGAGAAATAGTAGCCGACACGATGGCGAAGCATAAAAGAATAATATTCAACGGAAACAACTATTCGGCGGAATGGGTATCCGAAGCGGAAAGAAGAGGGCTCCTTAATCTGCGTTCTACACCCGAAGCATTGGCGTGCTTCGACAGCGAGCGCAACGTAAGGCTGTTTGAAAAACACGGCGTGTTGACAGAACAGGAAATAGCCTCCAGAAAAGAAATACTCACGGAAAACTATTGTAAGGTGATAAGAATAGAGGCGCGCACTATGGCGGATATGGCGAGAAGCAGTATTCTGCCGTGCGTAATGGACTACATAAGCGACCTTACGTCCGTCGCCGTGAGACTCGACGGTTTGTTCTCCGGGGACGACTTCGGCTTTTCGACGGCGAAAGAGGAGATAAAAAAGGTATGCCGTATGTACGACTCGGCGAAATCCGCTTTTGATAAATTGGTATCGGATATGGAAGAAGCGAATTCTCTCGGAACGGGCGGTAAAGCCGCGGAAAGATATCGCGATAAGGTAATTCCTTCTATGAAAAGACTGCGCGTCGACGTGGACGCTTTGGAAACGGAAGTGCCGAAAAAATATTGGCCTTATCCTTCTTACGGCGATATTCTGTTCGGTTAAACGACGGCAGGTTCGGAACGTCCGTTGGGGACAGGGAGCAAGGCTTGAGAGATTAAGGGCGCGTATTTTTATTGCGCTAATAACGACGGTGCGTCGGGGAAGAGCTTGATTCGGGATAATAGAAATGTATACTTTTCAAAAAAAATTTAAGGCTCTGGTTTTTGTCGCGGCGGTAATATCGGCTATCGCGTGCTGTTTGCCGCGCGTAAGTTTTTTTGCCGCGTTTGCGGAAGAAACGGTCAATCCCGACGACGTCGTCGAATCGGTCGATTGCGCTCACGCAGAAATTGCCATAGAGGGAGAGACGCGCCCCGGCGGACTTGTGGAAATCACCGTTTCGGATTTCGAGGAGGGTTACGCTCTCGATTACGTTCTGGTAAGCTGCGGAGGAGAACCGGTAGTTACCGAACGGAACGGAAATGCCGTAAGCTTTATTATGCCCGACGGGAAAATATCGGTTAAGGTAGTATTCAAGGAGAGCGTTGCGCCGCAAGCGGAGCGGGAAAAAAAGAAGCTCGGGACTAAAGAAATAATAGCCATAGTCGCTTCAAGCGCCGTGCTTTTGATAGGCGGAGCCATAATTTTGATCAAAGAAAGGAAGAAAAAGAATGTATAAAAATATAGAAAAGGACGCGATAATCGATCTCAAAGAGGAAATAGAGTATCGTGAGGGAGAGATAGCGAGCAAGACGCTCGTACAGAACGAAAAAGTAAGTATAACGCTGTTTTCGTTCGAGAAAGGAGAGGAAATCTCCACGCATACCGCAGGAGGAGACGCTCTCGTCACGGTTTTGGACGGCGTGGGGAAATTCGTCGTCGACGGAAAGGAAAGGATACTCCGCGCCAATCAGTCTTTAATAATGCCCAAGGACGTACCCCATTCCGTATACGGCGAGGAGCGTTTTAAGATGATGCTTATCGTTTCTTGCTGATGACGGAGGTAGTGGCGGCTCTCATAAGGAGAGGGGAGAAATTTTTGATTTGTCGACGTCCTCCGAATAAAGCGCGGGGCTCGATGTGGGAATTCGTCGGCGGTAAAGTGGAAAACGGCGAAACTCACGAACAGGCGTTGCGCAGAGAGTGCCGAGAAGAATTGGGGATAGAAATATCGGTAGGAGAACGATTTATGAACGTAATTCACGAATATCCCGACCTTACCGTAAATCTTTTTCTGTATTTTGCCGAAATAGCTTTGGGCGAGCCGTATCTTTACGAACATACCGAAATGGAGTGGATAGACAAGACGCAAATCGACGAGTTCGACTTTTGTCCCGCCGATGAGGAAATATTGAAAAAAATCAAGAGGGAATTTTAGTTTACCGAAGATGAAATATCTGTTTTTTGACGTCGAGTGCGCCAACTGCTTCGACGGTAAGGGAAAAATCT
>JBJFAO010000092.1:0-2815 GCA_051887955.1 Christensenellales bacterium | reverse complement strand
CGCTCAAAACGTACGGTTCTCCGCCATAGGCGTCGGAACCGTCTTCTTCTCGCAATTTATTGACCGGATTGAGCTTCATAAAAAGCTCGAAAGCGTCGTCTTGTCTGCCGATTTCCGTAAGAGCGATCAGATACCACATAGCCGCGTGCGTATACTGTCCACCGTTTTCTCTCACGCCCTCCGGATATGCTGAAATATAGCCGAAATTCGAATTTTCCTGCAACGGCGGTGAAAGCAGCTTAATAATTCCATTGTCGTAATCGATAAGTTGTTCAGCCGTTTTTAAGACGGTTTCCGCCCTTTCGGCTGTAGCTACGCCGGAAATAACGGCATAGCTTTGGGTAAGAATGTCTATATCCAAAACCGGATTGCCGCCGTTGCCGTACCATACCCCGTCGTCGGAATAAAGCCGCATATATCTGTCCTTGTCGAACGCAAAAGAATTTATCTCGCTTTTCAGCTCTTCCGCTATGCGCATAAGCTCGTTTTTCTTTTCTTCGGGACAGAATCTTGCTATTTTACGCATAGCCTCATAGGCAAGCATGGAATTGAATACGCTTTCTCCTTTTCCGCAACCGCAGATTTCATCCATTCCGTCGTTCCAATCGCCCCCGCCCATAATCAACAAGCCGTGTTCGCCGTATCTTAAGCTGCTTTTTACCGCTTTGAGACAATGTTTTAAGAGGGACTCTTTGATATCCGTATATGGTGGATTTTCATAGCGCGTCTTCTCCCACTCGGCAAGAACGGGAGAATTTAGATACGGCAATTCCATATCCAACAGAGCCAGATCGCCGGTAAATTCCACGTATTCCGCCGTTACGAGGGGCAAAAAGAGCTTATCGTCGGTAATCTTTGTTCTTAAACCGAATTTAGGATTATGCCACCAATGCATAACGTCTCCTTCAACGTATTGCCGCTTTGCCGATTCGACGATAATTTCTTTGCTTTTTTCCGGCGCGAAATGCATAATGGCGAGAGCGTCCTGCAGTCGATCTCGAAAACCGCTTGCGCCGCCAACCTGATAAAATCCCAATCTGCCGTTAACTCTCGACGACATAATCTGGTACGGGAGCCATCTGGCAATAACGTTAAACGAACGGAATTTAGACGCGATTTCCGGATTGTCGAAAGAGTCGAAATATTCCTGCTCTTTTTCCTCGTATAAAGTCAAATTTTGCACGTTTAACGATTTTATCAAACTTTCGTCCTGTGAAAATACGATATAGAATTTACATTCTTCATCGGCAACGAAATACTCGAAAAACGGTATTTTGTCGGCAGTGAACGTCAATTCTCTCTTTACGTCCGACAACACTTTTATAAACAATTTTTCCTCTTTTGTCGCGTTGGTAACGGTTATTACGTTCTCCGAACGATCGGAAAATATAAAAAACGGCTCGTATTTCCAACCCAATGCAGGGAAAAAGCCATAGACGAATTCGGCGTATCCTCCGCGATTTATACTATCGACGGCAATAATTCTCGCTCGCCCTCCGCAAGCCGTAGTATATTTAACGGTACAGGTAAGACCGTTTATTTTGCTTACGAAAACGGTTCTGCCTTTATCGAACACCGCAAAACGGTTTCTGCCCGATCCCGAATTCACTCTATGGCATCCGCTCGACGTCTTTACGTACAAAAATTCCGAAAAATCGTCGGTAACGGGATCGTTGTCAAAACGATTCATTTTATTTTCGCGAGAATTACCGAAATAAAAGAATCCTCCGCCGTTTTCAGTAGTCAACATTCCGCCGTTTTCCGCCGCTATTACGTTACTGTACGGCAGGCGAGTATTTCCGTCCACGACGTAAGCGTCGTTTTCGTCGAAACCGCCCGAACCGCTGCGGTACAGCACGGTGTTTACCGACAAATTGTCGGAAAAATAATTTTCTTCTTCGATTTTTTGAAGTTCGTATTTTGCGTTGAAGGAAAGCTTAGTCCTTTTGAACTGCATGTCGGAATTCAGTACGATAAATGCGTATTTCTCCATACGTTCGTCGGGACTGACTATTTCGCAACCGCATATATGCGCCTTGGCAAGACGGGAGGAAACGTAGTTTTTTACGCTGAAATCGTCGCACGTCTCAACGTATGGCTTGAAATCGATTCCAAGTAATTTCAGCTCGAACAATGTCTGCAAATACAAATCGAATCCTGATGGATTCTTTTCGAAAAATTTGTATAAAACTATCTTCTTTCCTTGCGTTTTTTGCAAAAACCGCTTCATTTCTCCGTTTTTTTCGATTCGCAAAAGATTATCGTTGGCATAAGGGACGAATAAAAGCTCGGACAGAACGTCTTCGGTAATTGCGTTTAGAGAACTTTTTCCGTCGGAAAGTAAAGCAAACGTATACAAATCGTCGGGCAGAGACTTGAGAGTGGCAACTACTTCATCCGCATCTTCACCGAAAATCAATGCTACGGCGCAGGAATTTTTCCGCATTTTACCGACAAATCCGACGCACGGATCGATGACGTCTCCTACCGACGGAGCGTATTTTTCCCCGAAAAAAATATTCGGCGCGGACAGAGAACCGTTTCTTCCTACAAAATTTTTATCGTTACATTCAAAACTTAATGCTTCCAGCCCTTCCACCCTGACTCCCAGCACGTAATCTTTGCCGTCCTTACGCCTTCTTCTGTTGCGTAGAACAACGATGTTGTCGCAGACGGTAGCGGATATGAACAGACCGTTGTACGTAGGATGAGATATATATCCGTCGGAAGAATTCAAAGCAACGGATAAATAGAACGCCACGTCGCAATTATCTTCTTTGCAAGAAAGATACCTTACCTCACCGTTAAGACCGTT
>JBJFAO010000091.1:0-2837 GCA_051887955.1 Christensenellales bacterium | reverse complement strand
CTCGGTGTACGGCAATACGAAAAAAGCCGTCGAGTTGCTTGCGGAAAAATTGAAAGAAGCGGGATGTCCCAAGGTCGCAGTCAACGATCTCGCGCGTTGCGATATGGCGGAAGCAGTAGAAGACGCTTTCAGGTACGGAAAAATCGTGCTCGCCACCACTACCTACAACGCCGAAATTTTCCCGTTCATGAGAGATTTTATCGAGCACCTCGTGGAAAGAGGGTACAAAAATCGTACGATAGGATTTATCGAAAACGGTTCGTGGGCGCCGATGGCAACGAAGGTTATGAAAGGAATGTTCGAAAAATGCAAGAATATAACCTATACGGAGCATAACGTTACGGTAAAATCCGCGCTTTCGGCGGAAAATAAAGAGGAAATAGCGGAGATGGCTAAGGAGCTTTGCCGCGAATACATCGCCCATTCCAGCGAAAAAGCCAACAAAAAGGATATGACGGCTCTTTTCCGCATAGGATACGGACTTTACGTAGTCACCACCAACGACGGCAAACGGGACAACGGACTCATCGTCAATACCGTTACGCAGGTTTCGGACAACCCCAATCGCATAGCGGTCAATATAAACAAAGCCAATTATTCTCATCACGTCGTCAGACAGACGGGCGTTCTTAACGTGAACTGTCTGTCGGTGGAAGCTCCCTTCTCGGTGTTTGAGAAATTCGGCTTTTGCAGCGGAAGAAACGTTGACAAGTTTGCAGACGTAGAAAAAATCCGTTCCGACAACGGACTCCTTATCCTGCCTAAGTATATCAACGCGGCGATTTCCCTCAAGGTCGAAGACTACGTCGATTTGGGCAGTCACGGCATGTTTATCTGCTCGGTGACGGAAGCGAGAGTGATAAGCGATAAGGAAACGATGACTTATACCTATTATCAGAACAACGTAAAACCGAAGCCCGCGACGGAAGGGAAGAAAGGCTACGTTTGCAAGATATGCGGTTACGTTTACGAAGGGGAAAACCTGCCGGAAGATTTTATTTGTCCTCTGTGCAAGCACGGAGCGGTCGATTTCGAGCCCATAAAATAACGGAGAGATATGGAAGAAAAAAAGTTTGAGTGTAAGAGTTGTTCCAACGAGCCTTCCGGAAAAATCAACGTAAGTCGCGTCGTCAACAAGCTGGACGAGTGTTTCGCGAAAAACGATTTGGCGGAAGCGGTAAGAACGGTGGAATATTGGGAGAACGAGGCGAGAAGTCTGAACGATTTTTGCGGACTGTTATCGGTGCTTAACGAGGAGCTGGGACTTTACCGTACTCTCAACGACGAAGCCAAAGGTATGCGCGCGGTCAGGCTTGCGCTGGAGATTTTGGCTGAGGACGACAGCCTTTCGAGAGCTACGGTTTACGTAAACGTAGCCACTACGCTGAAAGCTTTCGGCAGAGCCGAAGAGGGATTGCCCTATTACGATAAGGCGGAACAGTCGTATCTAAAACACGGTTTTCAGAATACTTACGAACACGCCGCTTTACTTAACAACAAGGGCACGGCGTTGAGCGATTTGGCTCGTTACGACGAAGCGGAAAAATGCTTTATCGACGCGATAAACATATTGAAGGAAGAAGGAAATCACGACGCCGATATAGCGATTTCCGTGCTGAGCCTTGCCTATATCGTTTTTGAAAGAGAGGAAAATTACGATAAGGTAGAACAAATGCTCGACGTTGCGTGGGATTATCTCAATTCCGAAAGACAGCCGCACGATTTCAACTATGCGGCGGCAATCAAAAAATGCGTTCCGTCGTTAAGATATTTTCAACGCGGAATGGAAGCGGACGCATTGGAAGAAACCGCGAACGAGATTTATTCGAGAGGGTGAACGTAAAGTTGAAAGGACTGGAGCTTTCGCGCGCATATTATGAGGAATACGGCAAGCCCATGATAGAGAACGGCTTTGCCGAATATAAGGACAGGATAGCCGTAGGACTTGTCGGACACGGTTCGGAGTGCTTCGGATTTGACGACGAAATATCCCGAGACCACGATTTCGAGCCGGGTTTTTGTCTTTGGATTACCGAAGAGGACGAAAGGAAATTCGGCTTTCGACTGTTCAGAGCTTATTCCGCGTTGCCCAAGGAGTATATGGGAATAAAGGTGCAGGACAACAGCGCCTTCGGCTCAGACTTTAAGGGAGTGCATACGATAAAAGAATTTTATTCGTTCTATACCGGAAGCGGAAACGTGCCCGAAAGTCTGTCAGAGTGGCTGTCCATACCGGACTTTTATCTTGCCGAAGCCGTCAACGGAGAGGTTTTTTCCGATCCGCTCGGAGAATTCAGCGCGATAAGAGAGGGGCTTAAGAATTGTCCCGAGGACGTAAGAAAGAAAAAACTCGCCTCTGCGGTTTTCGGAATGGCGCAGTCGGGACAGTATAACTATTACCGTTGTCTTTCGCACGGAGAAAAAGGAGCCGCGGCTCTCGCTCTTGCGGAATTCGCAAAGAATACGGCGCATGCGGTTTATTTGTTCAACAAAACCTATATGCCGTATTATAAGTGGGCTTTTAAGGGAATAAGAACGCAGAAAAAGCTGTCTTTTATGGCGGATGAATTGGAAAAACTGCTTGCCGAGCCCTATAACGGGGAAAGAAACAGACCGATAATAGAAAGCATAGCCCGCATAGTAGCCGATGAAATACGCGCGGAGGGATTGTCCGAACGCACGGAGGAATATCTCGAGCCGTATGCGTATTGTATAAAAAACAACATAAAGGACGCGGTATTGCGTACGTCGTCGGTTATGGAATAGAGGCTTTTTGCAGTAACTCTAAAACCCGATTTATAGTTGTTAATAATCGTTAATTAAGGGTATATCCCTGA
>JBJFAO010000090.1:0-14190 GCA_051887955.1 Christensenellales bacterium | reverse complement strand
CGAGGGGCGTTATACCGAATTTTTTCTTAAACAGTTTATAAAAGTATCCGCAATCGACGTATCCGACCTCACAAGCTATGTTGACTACGGATTTCGACGTAGTGCAGAGCAGCTCGCCGGCGCGAGCAAGCCTTTTTTCCGTTACGTATGCGGAAATTCCGCAGCCGTTTCGCGCGGAAAAGACGCGGGAAAAATATCCCGGACTTACGTCGCACATATCGGCGAGAGCGGAGAGCTTTATATCCTTATTATAATGGGCGTCTATATACGCAAGCGCCGGCGCGATAATATTGTCGCTTTTTTCGGAATTTTGGGAAATAAAACAATTTATTCCCGATATCAAAAATAAGGCGTTTTTTTCTTCGTCGACGGCAAAAACGGCAAGTTTTTTGCCCTCGGACAGCGCATTGTACACGTTTTGAGGGTCGGTAAGCTCAATAGTTTGCATATATTGCACCTCGCAAAATTTTTCAATGACAAAATTTTACCATATTTTAGCAAAAATGTCTAATGATTTACGCTTCCGAGTGGTTTATAATTATAAGTACCTAATAAAAATAAACTCATAAAGGAGAAATTTATCATGAGAAAAGCATTTATTTGCCCTACCAAATACGTTCAGGGCGAAAACGAATTACTTAACTTGGGTTATTTTGTAAAGACTTTCGGCAAGAAAGCGTTGCTTATCGCCGACCCGTTCGCACTCAACCTCGTTAAGGATAAGCTTGAAGAAACTCAGAAAAAATACGGTATCGAGCTTATCGGATGCGGAGATATTTTCAAAGGAGAATGCTCCCGTACCGTCGTAGCCAAGCTTCAGGAATTTGCCAAGGCCAACAAATGCTCCTGCACGATAGGTCTCGGCGGAGGAAAAGCCATCGACACCAGCAAATGCGTCGCCGCCGGCAATCCTCTTATCATCTGCCCGACCATCGCGGCTACCGACGCTCCGACTTCCCACAGCGCGGTTCTTTACACCGACGACCACGAGTTCGACGATTACGCATACTTCCGTCAGAGCCCCAGCGTTGTTCTTATCGACCTCAACGTAATTGCCAACGCTCCCGCTCGCTTCCTCGTATCCGGTATGGGCGACGCCCTCTCCACTTACTTTGAAGCGCGCGCCAACGTAGCGAGCGTTTCCAACGTAAACGCGGGACTTCCCTGCGGAGCGAACCGCAAGAAAGGCACTCTGCTCGGATACGGCACCCACACCGCGGCAGCTTTGGCGGAGCTTTGCTATAAAAACCTCATCTCCGACGGTTATAAAGCGAAAGTAGCTTGCGAAAACAACGCTATTACGCCCGCTTTTGAAAAAATCGTAGAAACCAATATTCTTCTTTCCGGTCTCGGATTCGAGTCCGGCGGTCTTGCGGGCGCTCACGCTATGCACGACGGACTTACCGTAGTTCACGACATTCACCTCAACAACTTCCACGGCGAAGTAGTGGCTTTCGGTACCATCTGCCAGCTCGTTTTGGAAAACAGCCCCGAAGAAGAGCTCTATGAAGTTCTCGAATTCTGCGACACCGTAGGACTTCCGATTTGTCTGGAAGACCTCATGACCAACAAGAAGACCGGCGAAGTTACCAGAACGTCGCTTACCGAAGAAGAGCTCAAAGCGGTTGCCGCAAAGACCTGCATACCCGACGAGTCCATTCACAACATGCCCTTCCCCGTAACGGAAGATATGATTGTCGCCGCTATAAAGACCGCGGACAAATTGGGACGCGCTTACAAAGGGCTCGACTAATACAAAATTTTCAAAAAACGCGACAGTCGGGAGGCAACTCCCGGCTTAACGCAATTATAAGGAGTAATTGGCAATGAAAAAAATAATGAATACCCCTGAAACTTTCGTCTACGATATGTGTCACGGACTCGCTATGGCGCATCCCGACCTCGAATTCGTGGAAAAGTTCAAAATCGTAAAGAAAAAAGAAATAAACGAAGATAAAGTCAGCCTTATTTCCGGCGGCGGCAGCGGACACGAACCCGCTCATGCCGGATTCGTCGGCAAAGGTATGCTCGACGCCGCTGTCTGCGGAGACGTTTTCGCGTCCCCCAGCCAGGTTCAGGTGTACAACAGCATTAAAAAATGCGCTACCGACAAAGGCGTGCTTTTGATTATCAAAAACTATTCCGGCGACTGCATGAACTTCAACAACGCAATGGCGGACGCTCAGGACGACGGAATAAAGGTAGACGCCGTTTACGTAAACGACGATATCGCCGTTAAGGACAGTCTTTACACCGTAGGTCGCCGCGGAGTCGCCGGCACCGTGCTCGTTCATAAGTGCGCGGGAGCCGCCGCCGAACAGGGCAAAGAGCTCGAAGAGGTAAAGGCAGTGGCAAATAAAGTTATCGCCAACGTACGCTCTTTCGGTTTCGCTTTCACCAGCTGCACCGTTCCCGCCGCAGGACATCCGACGTTTGAAATCGGCGACGACGAAATGGAATTCGGCGTAGGTATCCACGGCGAACCCGGACGTTTCCGTGAAAAAATAGATTACAGCACCGGTAAGTTCAGCGACGACCTCGCCGCCCGTATCGTCAAGGACCTCAAAGAGGATCTCGGACTTAAGGAAGGGGAAGAAGTCGTTCTGCTCATTAACGGTTTCGGCGGAAGCCCGTTGCAGGAATTGTATATCCTTAACAAATCCGCTACCGAAGCTCTCGACAAAGAGGGCGTAAAGATTCATCGCACGATAGTGGGCAACTATATGACCTCTATAGATATGGCAGGTGCGTCCATAAGCGTATTGAGAGTGGACGAAGAACTCAAAAAGCTCGTCGATTATCCCGTATCCACGCCGGCTCTTACCTGGGGCGCGGCTATGGGCGAACAGGCAGAAGCCGCTATCGAAGCCATGAACGCAATCGCAAAAGCCCTCAACATCACCCCCGGAGCGGCGGCTCCCGCAGCTAAGAAGGCGAAAAAAGCCGACGAGAACGCAGAGGACGCGAACGCCGTTTACGAAGTGGAAGGCGAGCCTGAGGTTACCGAAAGCGTCAACACCGCGGCGTTTGTAAAAATCGTCGATAAAATGGCGGACGTAATAATCGAAAACGAAGTGCCTTTCTGCGAAGCGGACAAAATGGGCGACGGAGATTTCGGTATGAGCATAGCTAAAGGTTTCAAACAGCTTAAAGCCGACTGGGCGACCAGGAAGAAAGGCGACATAGGAGAATTCCTCGTGAGCTGCTCCGAAATAATCAAGGAATATTGCGGCGGCGCGTCCGGTCCTATCTGGGGCAGCGCGTTCAAATACGCCGGCAAGGCTATGGCGGGCAAGAAATCCGTAGATCTCAAGGATATAGCTTTCTTGTTCACCGAAGCCAACCGCGGAGTTTACGAAACCGGTAAAAAATCCTTCGGTAAGGGCGCGGAAATCGGAGATAAGACTCTTGTGGACGCTCTCAAACCCTGCGCAATCGCTTTGATCAAAGCCGCAGAAGAAGGAAAGGTTCTCAGAGAAGGTCTCGACCTCGGAGCGAAAGCCGCTCACGAAGGAGCGGAAGCTACGAAGACTCACGTGGCTACCCTCGGACGCGCGGGCACGGTAGGCGAACGCAGCATAGGTTATCCCGACGCGGGCGCGCACGGACTGGACGTCATATTCAACGAGCTTGCCGCTTATATCAAGACTCTGTAAAAGCCTACGGAGCGATAGTATAAACACGGTAAAAATTAAAAAAATCCCGGCTGTATTCAGTCGGGATTTTGTTTTTCGTCGGTTTCGTTTCGTTGATAGCGGCAAGGAAAATATGGAAAAAATCGATTTAATTTGTAAAAGAAGCCGATTTTGCGGAAGTTTTTTGCGAGAAAACGTAACGGTTTCTTAAACCAGCCTTTAACGATTTCGACCAAAAACGAACTTTTATTTTATTCTTATTGCAAATAAAAACTCCGTGTGATAAAATATCAATAAATATTCAGTAAGAATTACGGAGGTATAAATGAACGTATTTTATAAAGCCTATTGCAGAGTTTTTCAATTCGTTATGAAGCTCGCGTTGCCCTTGCTTCGTCTGCGCGAACCGGAGAAGGTGAGCGGACTTGCCGGCCTCGCCGAGCTTATCGAAAAGCAGGGTAAAAAATCGATTCTTATCGTTACCGACGACGTTTTGCACAATAAGCTCCGTCTTATCGACGGACTTAAAGAAGATCTCGCAAATCGCGGAATCAAGGTAGCGGTTTACGATAAAACCGTACCCAATCCCACTATCGACAACATCGAAGAAGCGTACGCGGTATACAAGGAAAACGCAAGCGAAGGCATAGTAGCTTTTGGCGGAGGTTCTCCGATGGATTGCGCCAAGGGCGTAGCGTGCAGAGTCGCCAATCCCGACAAGACCATACCTCAGATGAAGGGAGTATTGAAGGTCGGACATCGTTCTCGCTTCCCCGATCTATACGCGGTGCCCACCACGAGCGGAACGGGCAGCGAAGCCACTCTTGCCGCAATAGTGAGCAATTCCGCCACCAAAGAAAAATATCCGATAGAGGATCCCGTGTTGATTCCGAAATACGCCGTGCTCGATCCGAATCTTACCGTAGGACTTCCTCCTCACATTACCTCTACTACCGGTATGGACGCCCTTACTCATGCGGTAGAGGCTTATATAGGCTCCGAGAACACCGAGCTTACGTACGACAGAGCTGTAAAAGCGACCAAGCTCATATTTACGTGGCTGGAAAAAGCCTATGAAGACGGCACCAATATGAAAGCCCGCGGATATATGCAGGACGCGTCCTACCTCGCCGGCGTAGCTTTCACTCGCGCTTACGTAGGCAATGTGCACGCTATGGCGCACGCGCTCGGAGGTTTTTATCATACTCCGCACGGACTTGCCAATGCGGTTATTTTGCCGTATATACTTGATTTTTACGGCGAGAGCGCATACGTAAAACTTGCGGAACTTGCCGATTGCGTAGGAATAAAGGGCGCAAGCATAGCGGACAAAGCCAAAAACTTTATTCAGGAAATAAAGGATATGAACGCTCGTATGAACATTCCGACGACGATAGACGGAATAAAGGAAGAGGATATCCCCGTTATGGCGGAAAGAGCATTCAAAGAAGCCAACCCTCTCTATCCCGTGCCCAAGATAATGTCGAAACAGGACTTTATAGATATGTATCATAAAATAATGACCAAGCCGGAGACGAACGACTAAATAGAAACGGGAGGGGCGCGGACGCGCCCCTTTTTATAAAAAATGAAAAAGAACGGATTACGATTTACCGCGGTTTTAATAATAAGCGTATTGCTGATAGTCGCAAGCCTGGGACTGTCGGTAGCTGGCGCAATTTCCGAAAGGAGCGCGTTGAGCGTTCTGGGAGAGCTTGCGCTGGACGTTTTTATGTCCGGCGATTCTTACGTTTCGGCGGAGGCAACCGATAAAAAAATCGAAAAAAGACGCAAAAAGAACGCGGAATATACCGTTCCGTCCGTTTACAAGAATCTGTATTGCTCCGCCGTCGGGACTTACGAAAATTTTGAGGTGTGTTATTTCGGAGAGGAAACGGAGCGAAAAATAATATATTTTCACGGCGGTTCCTTTATGTGGCAACCCACTGCGTTGCACTTTGCTTACTGTAAGCTTCTGGCAAAAGAAACCTCTTTGCAGGTTATTATGCCGATATATCCCAAAGCTCCGGAATACGACTATGCCGACGTAATGGAGTGGTTGTACGGATTCGTATCCACCGTTTCCGGCGCGGACGCGTATATACGCGTATATAGGCGACTCTGCGGGGGGCGGTCTTATACTGTCGTTTTCGCAATATCTGTACGACAGGGGGGCGAAGCTTCCCGAAAAGGCGATAGCGATTTCTCCTTTGCTCGACGCGTCGCTCTCCAATGAAAAAATAACGGAGTACGAAGCTCTCGATCCAATGCTCAACCGCGCGGACCTGGCGAGAAAGCTTGCCTGCTACGTCTCCGACGGCGATTTGACCAATCCGTACGTGAGTCCGATATATTGCGACTATTCGGTTATGGGCGAAATAACCGTAATTACGGGCACGCACGATATTCTGTATCCCGACTGCGAATTATTGCACGAAAAACTGCTTTCGAGCGGAATAGAACACAATTATTATAAATTTGAGAACCAAAACCACGTTTTCCCCATATATCCGATGCCCGAAAGGACGGTTTGTCTTGAGATTGTCAAAAATATAATAAACGGGCGCAACGGATAACGCTATTTTTCAAAGCTTTAACGGGATTTTATCTTACGAACGTTTCGATAAAGGATAAACGGAATCCTCTCCCGTCGACATGCGACAGCGCAAAAAACAGCTGTACGCGGTATCTCCGCTGATAATTATATGGTCTACGAGCTGAACGCCTATCGCGTTTGCCACGGTGCCGGCGACGTCGGTGCTTTGGTAGTCCGCTCGGCTGGGAAGCACCGATTTTGACGGATGATTGTGAGCAAGGATTATTTTTTTGGCGTCGGTTCTTATTACCACGTTCATAAGATCCTTCGTCGGAAGAATTATGCTTTCGGGATCGCCGAATGCAAGCGTGGTACAGCTTATTATGGAATTGTCGGCGGCAAGGCAGATTAAAACGAGTCGTTCGGTTTCGTCGGAGCGGAAGAGGTCTTTAAGATACGGAAGAATATTGTTCGGACCGAGGACGACTGCTTCGCGCGGTTCCTTAAAGACGGATTCGTAGACGTCGCCGAAAGCGCGGAGCAACAGCGCCGCGTTCCGCGTCATATTTTTCACCTGCATAAGAGAAGCGACGTCGGCGGTAAATACGTTTTTAAGAGATCCGAATTTATTGAGGAGCGCGTAAGCTATCGGCTTGGTATCCTTATACGGTATGCCGTAAAAGAGGATAAATTCAAGCGTCTGATATTCGGGGAGATTTTTCAAAGAATTATTCTCCACGACGTAACGCACGCGCTCACGGTGTCCGCCGTGAGTAAAATCGTCTTTTTTCATAACGTTATAGCAGCACCACGCCGTATTTCTCCGCGGAGGAGGCTAAACGATCGGTCTTACCGTAAATTACCGCAAAACGCGTGGTGTCCTTGCCGGTGACGAGTTTCATTACGAAATTCACCGCGCAAGCGACGAGCGTGGTCATAAGGTCGGCGTCAACGTCGGAAAGGGGCGTTTTCTTGCCCTTTTTGACGTCCACGAACGCTATTTCGTTGCCGTCGGGACGAGCTTCTATATCTGCCTCCGCGGCGTTAAGAACGTCGTTAATTACGGGAAGAACCACGTCGAAGGCTTCTCCGTCGGCAAGTTTTTTCAGCTTGTCCATTTTTATCGTCAGCAATTCGCATACCGAAGTTTTTTCGTAAGCGAGATCCTTTGCCGCTTCCGACACCGCGAGTCTCGTAGCCGCCTTGTCGTATTCTTTCTTGGCAAGCTCCGTTTCTTCGCGCAGTTCGGAATAGTCTTCTTTGTCGAAATCGTCGGCGTTATATCCGTCGAGGGCGGATATCTGAATGTCGAGAGCCTTGACGTCGTTTTCGTACTTTGCCGTTTCCTCTTCCAACGCTCTGCGCGCTTCGTCGGACAAAATAGACTTTTTGATTGCGTCGAGACGCTCGTCGTCGTCAAGGTCGAGGTCTGCTTCGGCAAGAACGGCGTCGCGGGCTTTTTTCAATTCGGAGGTTTGTTCCTTCAACGAGTCGGCGTCGGCGATTTTTTCCGAAAGCTCCTTTTTCTTTTCCGAAAGCTTTTCTTCGAGAGCTATACGTTCGGCTTCGGCGGATTTTTTATCGTCTTCCGATTTTTTTATTTCCGCCATTACGTCGGCAAATATTTCGGCGGTCAGATTTACGTAAATATCCGCTCCGTCGTTATCTGCGGAGAATACCGCGTTGCCGACGGCGACGTCGCCGTTTATCTCGCTTATTATATCGTCCTCCCGTTTTTCGCTCGCTATTATATCGTCGAGCTGTTCGAGAGCGGATTTTCCGTCGAGGACGGGCTCTATCTGCTCGTCGTACGCCGTTTTCATGGCGTTGAACCTTTCCTGTTCCGCCGCAAGCTTTTCCTTGTCCGATTCTACCGCGGCGGCTATTTCGTCAAGCCGCGCCTTCAGGAACGCAACGTGCTCTCTTATCGTCGCGTCGTTGCCGTCGGACGGCAGCGCTCTGAATCTTCTTTCGAGGTCGGGTACGGAGTTTACTCCGTGTAAAGAAAGAAGATCCGACAGCTTCTTTTGTTTGTCGAATACGTCTTGACTAAGCTCGTTTATCGTGCTTGTCGTAAGGTCGCGTCGCTCGCCGAGCGCGGCGAGCCTCGTATTTATGCGGGCAAGCTTTTCCTTGCTTTCCGACAGGACGGCTTCGCCGTCGGTTACGTCCTTTATGAGATTTTTGTAGCCGGAGGAGGTTCTTTCCGAGTCTTCTTTTTTCGACGGGGTAAGAACGCGCCCGTTGCATACGGGGCAAACGTCTCCGATTTTTAAGCCGTCTTTTGTTTCGGCGAACGCTATGCGAGATTTCGCTTCGACGAGATTGTCTTTTAATAAGCCGAGTCTTTTTTCACAGCGTCTGACGTATTCTTCCTGCGCTATTTTTGCTTTTTTCAGGGCGTTTACGTCTTCTATAAGCACTTTGCGCGTTTTTAACAAATCGCGTATTTTTCCTTCGTTTTCGGCTATTCCCGATTCTAACGCGCGCGCGGCTAATTTCGCTTCGTGCAGAGAGAGTCTCGTGGCTCCGTCCGCCGCGACGGGAGCTTCTTCCGGGATAAGCGCGGAGTTTTCGGCTATTTCCGTTTTTATTCTTTCCATAAGCTCGACGTTGCGCTCGATATTGCCGGAAAGCTCTTTTATCAGGAAATCGGAGTTGTCGAAAGAGTTTTCGAAAGCGACTCCTTCGCGTATCGCAAGGCGCTTTTTATACGAAAGATGATTTTGCTTCAGTTGGTCGAAAAGATTTTGCTTTTTATCTCCGTCCGCCGTTGCCGCGACGAAGCCCTCCGTCTTTTTGACGACGGCGTTGGTCAATTCTTTGTCGTCGAGATTTTCGTAAAGGATGTCGGAAAAGCTGTCTCTCAGTCCTTCCGCTCTTTCCATTGCGGCGACGCCTTCGGCGGTTTTTTCCGCTATTTTCGTTTCGTAAGCGGAAATTTCGTTTGCGACGGTCTCTATTTCCGAGGCGGTCAGGTCAAGCTTTGCAAGCAGCTCTTCCTCTTCTTTCTTCGATTTTTCTATAAAAGCGAGCTTATCCGCCAGGTCTCTAAGGTCGGAGTCTTTTTGCAATACGGCGGTTTTTTCGGCGATTTCTCCTTCTTTTTCCTTTAATGCGGAAAGCTTTTCCGAGAGAGAATTTTTGAGGGCGATAATCAGTCCTTTTTCCTCCGCGGACTGTTTTACCGTCGTCACGGCGTCGAATTTTTCCTTCAATTGCTCGTAGCGAGCTTTTTTATCCGCCACTATGTCGATATACGAGTCGTCGACGAGTTCGTCGTACGCTTCCACTTTGGACACGAAAAGAGAATGGTCTTTGTAGTATAAGTCCCAACGTTTTTCCAGCTCTTCGGAGTCGAAGCCGAGTTCTGAAAGAAACTTTTTAAGGTAGGACGAGGGATCCGCGACGAAATCCGCGGAGTTTGCCTGACGGGAGTTTTCCGCCCATTGGCTTTGTTTCAGTCCGGCGATATCGGACAGTATCGTTTCGGCTTGCGGAGAGGGAATTTTGACGTCGTTTTCAAAAACTTCCGCTCCGGCGGAGGCTAAATCCCGTTCTATCCTGTAGGTAGATCCGTTCGTTTCGGCGGTAAGAGTCAGTTTGCCGGAAAACAAAGCGTCGTTTCCGAATAAAGCGTAGCTGAGAAATTTTATGGCGTTTTCGGGAGAGCGGACGTTGCCGGCGGAAAAATCGTATTCCGCAGAGACGCCTTCCACCTCGGTTACCGTAAGATTGAGCAGTTTCATTTATTCCTCCAAAATTTTTGTGTATGCCGGCATACGGAGCACTATATCTTGTGTCAAAAAAAATTGTTTCGCAAAGTAATGGCGCAAATTTTCACTTTGTGATATAATTACTATCGCTCGCGTATGCGTATAAGTATATTATTTGTTATTATACTACAAAACGCGCGCATATTGCAATATCAAAGGAAAAATTTTTACAAATATGCCGTTTTTGAGTTTGGGTAGCGATTACGTAAAAGCAGGATATACGCAGGTGGACAACGTGTTCTTGTTGTCTTACCTTCCTTACGCCGACGCTCTCGACGTAAAAATTTACCTCCTCGGTCTTGCGATGGCAAGCGACCTGTCGGAGGAAAACAGTCTCGAAAAGATGTGTCTTGCCCTTCACGTGGAGCAGGAGAGAATAGTGGAAGGATTCCGCTATTGGGAAGAAAAGGGACTCGTCAGTCTTACGAAAACCGCGCCCTTTTCGGTGAAATATCTTTCCGTCAAAAATCCTCTCAAGCCGGTAGTAAAATTAAACGGTGAAAAATATAAAGTATTTGCCGACGAAGTCGCGAGACTTTTCCCGGAAAAAATCATTTCTCCCAACGAATACAACGGATATTTCGAGCTTATGCACGAATACAAGGTGGAAACTAACGCTATGCTTATGATAATGCAGTATTGTAAGGATTTGGGGGGAGGACGGTTTTCCGCTCCGTATATTCTTGCGGTCGCCGCCGATTGGGCGAAGAAAGGGCTGACCACCGAAAAAAAAGTAAACGAGCATATAAGGGAATTGGAGAATAATTCCGAAGACGTCCGCCAGATTTTTGCCGCGCTCAACATAAAGCGCGCCGCCGACGTATCGGACAGACAATTATATCTGAAATGGACTAAAGAACAGAAATTTCCGTTGGACGGCGTTCTTACCGCCGCGAAATCGCTCAAAAAACGCGGAGGTATGGAAAAACTCGACGAGCTTCTTGCCGAGCTGTCTCGGGCGGGCGTTTTTTCCGCCGTGGGGATAGCCGGTTACGTAAAGGAAAAAGAAAGAGTCCACGGTCTCGCGAAAGAACTCGCCAAAGCGCTCGGGACTTATTACGGAAGCACCGACGCCGTTGTGGAAAGCTACGTGCGCCCCTGGCTCAATATGGGATTTGACGAAGAAGGGTTGAAAAAACTTGCGAAATTCTGCTTTTTGCGGAACGTGCGCAGCTTCGACGGTCTGGCGCAGACGGTGGAAAGATTTTTCCGAAACGGCATAATCGCGACGGAGGCTATCGACGCATACGTGGAAAAACAGATGCGCATAGAGCAGGACGTAAAAGAAGTTTTCGCCAAATGCAACAGATACGGAGTCGTGGGCAACAGGGACAGAGAATGTTATCGCGTTTGGTGCGAATGGGGATTTTCCAAGGAAGCGATTCTGGCGGCGGCGGAAAACTGCGCCGACGAAACTTTCCCTATGCAGGCGATAAACCGCACCCTCGCGTCTCTCCGTATGCAAGGGACGTTCGACGTCGAGGAAATAAAGAAAAAACTTGCCGGCAAGGAAAAAAAGCAAGGCAAGGACGACTATATGAAGCACGAATATACCGAAGAACAGTTAAAATCGGTATTGGTAAGCTTCGACGATTGGGTGGACTGACATGCGCGACGAGATAAGAGCCAAGGCGGAGATAGAACGCCGTCGGAGGAATGCGGAAAAAGAGTATGAAGAAAAATCGGAAAAGCTCGAAAAAAACGAGGCTTTCTCCGACGCTTACGCCCGCGTTTCGTACCTTAAGTTCGAGTTTGCGAGAAGAAAGGTTTACGGCTTGCCTATAGAGGACGAGCTTTTGGAAGAATTCAGGAAAAAATCGGATATCGTTGCCGAGGAGCAGAAAAAAATCGGCATAATAAACGACGAGCCCGATTATTTTTGCAAAAAGTGCTCGGATACCGGCCTTTTCGACGGCAAAATTTGCGAATGCTTCGAAAAAGCAAGGGTGGACGCGGTTTTGGAGGAATATCCGTTTTTACGCGATTTGCCCGAAAAATTGAAGGACATAAATTTTGATTTTTACGGCGCGGAAAAAGAAAATTATGCCAAAAGAGTCAAGTTTTTGAACAATTGTTTTCTGAAAGGCGACCTGAATTTCTGTACCCTTACGGGCGCGCCCGGTTCGGGCAAGACGTATATATCGTACGTCGTAATTAAAGAAGCCCTTTTGTCGGGGAAATCGGTAAAAGTAATAAACGCCGTACGGCTGAACAAAGAGTTTCTGGAATATCATTGCGCTCCGATAGAGGCAAAAAACGCCCTTTGGGAGGAAATAGTCGGTTACGATTATTTGCTGATAGACGATCTCGGAGTAGAATCCGTCTTAAAAAACGTTACCGCGCAGTATTTATACGAGCTTCTTGCCGAAAGGATGGAAAAAAAGACTTTGATAAACGGCAACCTATCGGTGAAAAATATCGAAGAAAAGTACGGACAGAGGATTTTCAGCCGGTTGAGCGACAAGACAAAAAGCGCGATTATGGAGTTTTCGGGAGAAGATTATCGCCTGCGAGGATAACAGGCGGTCGCAAAAATCTAGTATAAAAAAACTATATTCTTGACAAAACCCAAATATTTGTTATAATACAACGTATAAAATAATATTCTAATTAACGAGGCTAAAAATGCTTTGCGGTATAACGTTTACTTCTATTGACCTTACGGACAACCTGCTCGATATGATAGTCAGGCTGATTGTTTCGGCAGTCTGCGGTTTTATGATAGGGTTTGAGAGAAAGTCGCGCTCGAAAGAGGCGGGCATACGTACTCACGCCATCGTTTGTATGGCGGCGGCTCTCCTTATGGTAATCAGCAAATACGGCTTTTTCGATATTATGTTCGCCACAAATTCCAAGGGAACGGACGGCTCGCGCGTGGCGTCGCAGATAGTTACGGGCATAGGTTTTCTCGGCGCGGGAATAATTTTTTATCGCAGGGATATGCTGCACGGACTCACTACCGCCGCTGGAATATGGGCGACCGCCGCTATAGGTATGGCTATAGGCGCGGGAATGTATATAATCGGCGTGGTAAGCACCGCTATTCTTATCATAATGCAAATATTGTTGCATAAGCCCTACAAGGTGTTCCGTACGAGAACCATGACTTCTCTCCGAATGACCGTCTGTATGGAAGACGCCGATATAATCAACAAAATACAGTATATCTTTTCGACGAAAAAGTTTTTGCGGTTCAAGACGATAAGCACCGATACGGGAGTAATCGCAGATATAGAGCTGGTGACTCCCAAGAGCTTTACCGAGCTTGAAATATACGAAATAGTCCGCAGCAACACCTTTATAAAAACGCTGGAAAAAACCGACGAAATATAAAAAACGGAACCAAACGGAAAGCGTCGCTTTTGCTTGAAAAGCGACGCTTTTTTTGTGACGAGAGAAAAAACCGTTGCGGAATAAAAAGGGATAATCGGTTATTTTTCGAGTCTTGCGAGATAGCCTTCGAGATTGTCGTTTTCGCTGACCGTTATTTCCTCCGCTCCGAGGTATTTCATAATCTCCGCTATGAGAACGCCGCCGGCGGGAATTACGAGGATTTTTTTCGGGTGCAGTCCGGGTATTTTCGCCCTTTCCTCTATCGGAGTGGCATATAAAAATTCCACTATTCTTTCTATTTCGTATAACGATAGCTTTTTCAGGTGTATTTTTTCGCCGTCGTACGGCTCTACCTTATCTCGTATCGCGACGAGGGACGAGGAGGTGCCGCCAATGCTCACGATAGAATCAAAGGGCGGAACGTTTCCGTATTCTTTCACTCTTTGGGCAACCAAAGCGTTAAGTTTAGGAGGCAAAATGCCCAAATCTTTCGTGCGTACCGAGCCGAGGGGGAGAGAATGAGAATAGCTTATTCCGTCCGACGAGCCTACGATAAGTTCCGACGACGCGCCGCCCACGTCGAGGACGGCTTTCGTTCCCGTTCCGTCGTATGCGCCGTCGAAGCCTATTTGTGCTTCCGTTTCCGGACTCAATACGTCCACGTCAAGCCCGCGGTTTTTCAGAACGTCGATAAAGGCGCTCCCGTTAGAGGCGCTTCTTACCGCCTCCGTCGCAAAAATTTTTACCGTTCCGCCTTCGTTTTCGACGAAATCGGCGAGCGTAAAAACGGCGTCCGCGGTTCTGTTTATCGCGGTTTCGAGAAGAGCTCCGCCGGGTACGTTTTTTTCTGAAAGCTGAGTGTTTATTACCTGTTTTTTTCCGTTAAAAAGCAGACGAACCGAGTTGCTTC
>JBJFAO010000089.1:0-2843 GCA_051887955.1 Christensenellales bacterium | reverse complement strand
TATAGGAAAAGCTATAGCCGTTTTCTTCCATGAAAGCAATCTGCCGTTGCAATTTTTCCGGCTCCCATAAGTCGTCGCTATCCAAAAACGCAATCCACCTGCCTTTTGCTTCTTTCAACGCTCTGTTCCTGGTTACCGCCGCTCCGCTATTTGTATCGTTTTTTAAGTAGCGTATTCGTTCATCCGCCAAATATTGACTTACGACTTCATCCGTATCGTCGTTTGAGCAGTCGTCTACGATAATCAACTCCCATTGCGTATACGTTTGCGCCAACACCGATTCTATCGTTTCTTTTATAAATTTGCCCGTATTATACGACGGCATTATTATCGAAACCGTATCTCCCATTTCACTCCCTCGCTATTTCTTCCATTCGCATAACGGAATTTATCTGATGTATTTTTCCTATTCCGTCAAATTTCAATAAGAATTTACGAAACGGGAACAACGATTTCATAATCCATTTGATTTTGGAATTATAAACTATATGGAGCCGACAGTATGCCTTTCTGAACCCGAAATACTTTTCCAAATAGTCTTGAAAAGCCGTTTCGTGATTGATACTTCTCCCTCCGTCGCAGATATATCCGCCTTTTGTCAAAAATTCATTAAAATTCTTCAATATCCCTTCTACCAAAGCTGCGTTTACTCCGTTTCTTTCATAATCGGGTTTCGTTTTCAATACGTTAAAATTTACGCACTTTTCATTCGTTTGCGACAACAGCGCATATCCGCACAGTTTGTTAGATTCTCTGAAAAATGCCCCGAACACAACGTACTTTTTCCACTTGTCTATATCTGCAAAAAACGATTCTTTATCTACGACAGGACGATATTTTTTTGGATATGCCGAAAAAGCAGCGACTTGAACGTCGTATAAATCCTCCTTATATTCCGTAGGATTTATCTTAACGACTTCAAAATTTTTTATGCCTTTATTGATTTCATAGCGTCGCTTTGCCTTTAATTCCGACGCGTCGAAAGGGTTATCTTTTATCACGTACCACCAATTCGTTTCGCGGCTACAGTCAAAATCCGTAGTCCACCTTACCAACAAAGGTGTGCCACCGCTTATTTCCCAGATGCTTCCGTCTTCAACGGGAGACGTGTCCGGGTTTTCGTGAGGTGCGGTTGTCTGTATTGCAGCGTGATTATAATAGCTCCAACCTTGTATTTCCATCCCTATGCCCTCAATATTCTGTTCGCCTCTTCCTGTTTTGCGTCATACGTATCTTTATCGATCTTGCCTTCCGTCAACAGCCAATCCCCGAAATCCATATCGGACACCGTTCCGTCACGAACCGTATCGCTTCTTTTAAGAACTTTGCCGACCGTCTTAAGAATGATCTTTACGTCGCCGATAAAAGTTATACCGCTATCGATATATTGAAGGTCATATTCGATTTTTTGTTCCCAGGTAATATTGTTGCGCCCGTTCACTTGAGCAAGTCCGGTAAGTCCGGGACGAACGTCATGCCGTCTGCGTTGTTCTTCGCTCATAAAAACGCAATCCCTGACAAGAAACGGTCTGGGACCGCATATTCCGAGATGTCCTGCAGCTATATTTAACAATTCCGGAAGCTCGTCGAGCGAAGTACTGCGAAGCCACGCACCGTATTTTCCCAATCTCTTATCGTCCGGAAGAAGATTGCCATTCTTATCCTTCGCGTTGCTCATCGTACGGAATTTAATCAATTTGAAAATCTTTTCTTTGCCGTCTTTGCCTTTCTTCCCGGGCCTCGGCTGTACGAAAAAGGGATTGCCTTTCATTGCGATTGCGCCGACGACAGTTAAGACGAGCATAATCGGGGACAACGCGATAAGCGCCGTAACGGACAGAAAAAGATCAAACAATCTCTTAAAAAACTTCGCGTACATTGCGCCTCCTCGTTCGAATTTAATTAAAACAGCTTCTGATAATTTCGATTACCTTCGCCTGCTCTTCGGCAGTCATCTTGTTATCGCTCGGCAGGCACAAACCGCGATTAAAAATATCTTCGTCCACAATATCCACGCCGCCTTTGATATATGCGTTTGTTTTCGCTCTACCGCTTCCGCTCGCCGTGATAAAAGGATTCATTCTGTATATAGGCTGCAAGTGCATAGGCTTCCAAATAGGTCTGCCTTCTACGTTGTAAGCCGCGAGAGCTTCGAGTATTTCGGTAGGACAGCTTTTTCCCTTTTCGGGAACGTAACAGACGTCCCTGTCCCCTCTGACCTGCTTGCACATAGCCTCACGATTGATAAGCATGCAAGACAACCAAAAATTGGGTTCCGTTTCCCCTTCTATAAAAGGATTCATTTCTATGGGCAAATCCTTTAATCCTTCTTTATACCTTTCATAAATAGCTTTCTTTTGCGCGATATGCTCGTCAAGATACCCCAACTGTCCGCGCACGACTCCGGCAATAACGTTGCTCATTCGATAGTTATAGCCGATTTCCTCATGCTGGTACCAAGGAGCGTCCTCCCTTGCCTGAGTACTCCATTTCCTGGCTTGGTTGGCGGCTTCTTCGCTATCCGTCAAAAGCATCCCGCCGCTGGAACCCGTGATGATTTTGTTTCCGTTAAAAGAAATTATATTATATTTCCCGAACGAACCCGTTTGCTTGCCTTTATAAGTCGCGCCGAAACTTTCCGCCGCGTCTTCTATAAGAATCGCTTCATGCTCGTCGCATACGGACTTGATTTCATCCATTTGGGCGGGCGTACCGTACAAATTCGCCACGACCACAACTTTCACGTTCGGATACAGCTCGAAAGCCTTACTCAAAGCGACAGGGCTTATATTCCACGTCTCTCTTTCCGAATCGATAAATATCGGAATTCCTCCTTCATAAAC
>JBJFAO010000088.1:0-14247 GCA_051887955.1 Christensenellales bacterium | reverse complement strand
AAAAAAGCGCAGCGCCTACAAAAATTTTTCTTCCGACGCCGTCGGAAAGCTCAATCACGCCTATCTCTTTATCTGCGAAGACGGAGTGATAAGGGAGCGGTTGCTTACTCTGTGCGCAAAAAAAATATTTTGCCCGTCCGAATGCGGCGTTTGCCCGTCCTGCAAGGGAATAGAAGAAGAAACCTATCTCGACGCAGCTTTTTTCAACGGCGCGAAGACGAAAGTATCCGACGTATCCTCTATGACGGAAGCGGCGATGGTTAAACCCGTCGAAGGCGACAGAAAGCTGTTTATTATCGACAACGCCGACAAGCTCTCGGCGCAAGCGCAGAACAAGCTGCTGAAAACTTACGAAGAGCCCCCCGCTTATCTGACGATTATCCTTGCCGCCGCATCCGAAAACGGCATACTCCCCACTATAAAAAGTCGTGCGAAAAAGCTGTATTTCGACGGATTGACGGCAAAAGAAGCGGCGGATTACCTCGTAGGCGAAGGCGCGGACAGAAGAAAAGCGGAAATCGCCGCGGCAATAGGCGACGGCAACCTCGAAAAGGCGGAATTTTGTCTCGATTCGGACAATCTTTCGTTGTACGATTCCTGTTTCGACCTTATGTCGTCATTAGATAGCAGCGCGCAGATTCCCGAATACGTCCTTTCGGAGCTTTTCTCCAAGGACAACGTATCGACGACGTTCGATATTATGGAAATTATCCTAAGCGACGTATTAAAACTGACTACGCAAAGCGGATTGCCCCTCTTAAACGGCGGAAGGGAATACGACGTCAGAAACATATCCAAAAAATACAACGCGCAGAGCGCGGCGGCCGCCCTTTCCGCGATAAACGAGGGCAGAAAAATGCTCAACGCCAACGTATCCTCGACAAGCTGCGCCGAATACGTGACGTTCAATATTCTGGAGGCAAGATACAGATGGAGACAGTAGTAGGCATAAAATTCAAAAATTCGGGAAAAACCTATTATTTTTCCCCAAACGGAATAGAATTTTCCGAGGGCGAAGGCGCGATATGCGAAACCGCGCGCGGAACGGAATACGGCACCGTCACCTGCGCGAATAAGGAAGTCGAAGACAAAGAGATAGTCGCTCCCCTCAAACCCGTGCTCCGCAAAGCGACCGAAGAGGACGAAAAAAGGCATAAAGAAAACCTTTCCAAACGCGATTATCTTATGAAAACCACCGTCGAAAAGGTTATGCGACACAAGCTCGAAATGAAAATCGTAGACGCGGAATACACCTTCGACAGACAGAAGATAATCATTTATTTCACCGCGGAGGGCAGAGTGGATTTCCGCGAGTTAGTTAAAGAGCTTGCCGGCGTTTTCCACGTAAGAATA
Source organism: Christensenellales bacterium (assembly GCA_051887955.1). Taxonomy (GTDB): domain Bacteria; phylum Bacillota; class Clostridia; order Christensenellales; family DTU072; genus CAG-1782. The sequence goes on along the minus strand of JBJFAO010000088.1, from coordinate 12,894 downwards.
GAGCTGCGCCAGATTTACGAAAGAGACGATATAAAAATGAGAGGCGCGCTCGCCGCCTGCGGCAGACCTTGCTGTTGCACCTCGTTTTTGCAGGATTTCGAAAAGGTATCCATAAAAATGGCAAAGGTACAGGGGCTCAGCCTCAATCCGCAAAAAATAAGCGGCTGCTGCGGAAAGCTTATGTGCTGTCTGAAATACGAAAACCCGTACTATCAGGAAGTTTTCAAAAAAATGCCGAAAATAAATTCCGTCGCCTCTACGCCCGACGGTAAGGGCACGGTGTTAAGCCACGATATGCTCAGACAGGAAGTCAAAGTAAGAATAACGGACGAGGACGGAAGTCAGGAAATAAAGTCCTATCCTCTATCAAAAATAAACTCCGCATGCACGCAAAGCGCGGACGACCTTACCGACGACATTCCGGAGGATTGATAATGAAAAAAACGACCGCCCTGATTGCGGCAATCGCTTTTTCGATACTCTGTCTGACGGCATGCGTCGCGCCGACGGTGAAACAGCCCGATCCGGAACAGGAGCTTGTAGCTCTGCTCAACGGCTACAAGGACGTCGCCTGCCATCAAATAGACGGGGAATTGTACGTCGACGGCAAAATTAAAAGCTCGGTCACGGCGAAAACCGACCTCCCGGAGAAAAAAATCGCCCTGTTCTCGAACGGCACCGAATATATTTATTACGCGCGGTATCTTATGAAAAACGATTCGGGTTTCATAATCGAAAAGACCGACACCGATTACGCCGAAACCCTGCGCGCCTTCCTTCCTTTCGTTATAAACTCCTTCTCTTACGACAAAAACTCACGCGGAGAAATTTATCGAACGGAAAACAAAATAATAATAACCTTTCTTAACAAGGGAGTAAAGAGCTCCTTCTCGTCCGACCTGCAGGCAAACGGCGGAGTGCTTACGATAATAACCGAAAACGGCGCGATCGCCGAAACCACCCTTACCACGACCGTTACAGAAAACGGCGAAACGCATACCTATTATACTCATTACAGATACCGAAACGCCGAATATGCGTTTTCGGATATGCCCTGGATAAAGCCTACGGACACGTTAAACTACGCTTCTTACGCGCTGAATACGCTCACGTCGGCAAACCGCGGAAAAACTCTCCGCGCCGGGAGCGGAAAGGTAGATACGGGAGCGTCTTTATCCGCCTTTAAGGTAAGCTCCGAGACAGTAAGCTTAGTTACCGCGATAGTCAGCGATAATAATAATTACGTTACTCTTGTAATAACGTATTCCGTTAAGCAAATTATCGCGGGATTGTCGTCTGCAGTGGAAATACTCGCCGTCACGTTCGACGAAAATTATCTCGTAAATTCCGTTATTATAAACGAAGGACAGAAATACGTATTGGAGTAAAAAATGAAAAGCTATCGGAAAGTGCTTTATATGAACGTTCCTAAGAGGAGAGCTTTCGTAAACATTACCTTCGACGTGGCGGACGCAATCCGCGAATCGGGGATAAAAGAAGGCTTCGTCCTCGTCAACGCCATGAACATAACGTCGTCGGTATTTATCAACGACAACGAATCGGGATTACTTTCGGATTTTGAAAAATGGCTTGAAAAACTCGCTCCCGAAAAACCGTATTCTCAATACGCTCACAACGGGTACGAAGACAACGCCGACGCGCATCTGAAGCGTACCGTTATGGGCAGAGAGGCGGTAGTCGCCATAACGGGCGGAAAGCTGGATTTCGGCACGTGGGAACAAATTTTTTACGGAGAATTCGACGGAAACAGAGAAAAACGCGTGTTAATAAAAATAATCGGAGACTGATTGTCTTACTTATATCTTAAAAAAAGCCGGTCTAACCGGCTTTTTAGATTGTTTGTAAAATTAAAAGAGCTTCATAAACAACGCCGCGCCGAAAATTATCGCAACCGCCACCACAAGGAAAATAAGAACGGCAAAAATTTTCAGATTGTTACTACGGGAACTTTTATTGGTATTCATTTCCTCGGCAAGAATTTTTTCTTCCTCCTCCGTCACTTCGGAAAAGTCGTCGGGAAGCTCGTTTTCGGGATACACGAGATAGTACGCCGGAGCGGATTCGTGGTCAAGAACAAGAGCGTTTTTGTCCTTTTTTAACAAACTGAAGAACATTATGAAATCGCCTGCGCCTCCGCTGAAAAGCAGAGCAAATACCGTTACGAGTAAAATATTGCCGAAAATCGCCGAAATAATCAACGGAATAAGCCCCGTCACTATAGCTGGAATCAACAATAACGCCATATAAGAAGAGACCTTCATAGGAGTTTTTATATGACAATACAGCATCATTTTTTTGAAATTCGCGCCGAAGGAAATATCCTCTTTTTTCTTGCCGGCAAAAATCATCGCGCCGAGGGCGTGCAGCCCTTCGTGACAGACGAGCCCGACGGCGAACAGCCCTATTATAATCGCTACGTCGAAATAAACTTTACCGGTAACGAGAAGAGGTCTCTTAAACGCCAGCAGATTGATTGCGGCAAAAAGAACGAACGGAAAAACAAACAAGGCTATCGACAGTTCCGATATCTTGTCGGTTTTGAATTTAACGAGTTGTTTTTTGTATTCCATATTTCCTCCGTTACGGGAAAAATTATACTATCGCGCCGAAATAAAGTCAAGCGGGCGCTTTTGTAAGGCGGTTAGAGTAATTTTGACTTGCAAATAGTCCGCTTTGAGTATATAATAAATAACCGTCACGAAAATAGCTCAAAGAGGTAAAACGATGGAAATAATCCCAAGCTTTCAGGTAGACCATATGAGGCTCAAAAGCGGACTTTACGTTTCGCGAAAGGACAGACTCGGTTACGAAACGGTAACCACGTTCGATATCAGAATGAAAAGACCTTACCACGAGGACGTCATGGAAACGGGGAGCGTACACGCTTTGGAGCACATCTGCGCCACGTATTTAAGAAACGACGAATTGTGGAAGGACAAAATTATTTATTTCGGGCCGATGGGCTGCAGAACGGGCTTTTATCTTATTGTCAACGGGGATATAGACACGGATACCATTTATCCTTTGGTAGAAAGGACCTTCGACTACGCGGCGGAATACGAGGGAGAAATCCCCGGCGCGACTCCGAAGGAGTGCGGTTATTGCATAGATATGGATTTAGCCAAAGCTAAAGAGGACGCCGCCCTTTATTATAACGTTCTCATCTCGGCAAAAAAGGAAAACTTCGTCTATCCTCAGCCGAGAAAACCGCGTGCAAAAAAGCCTAAGGACTGATTTTTCTTTCCAGACAATTCTTTATCCCGACTCGCGTCGGGATTTTTTTCGTAAAATTTTGCCTTATCGCTTTACAAACTTGATATATGATTTCTTTTAATATATAATTTCTATATGCGTAGTAAATCCGCGCGCGTGAGGCGCGAAACAAGCAAACTCGCCGTATTGGCAATCATACTTGCGTTATTGACCGCCCTGACGTCCGGCTGCGCCGACGGCGGATACAAAAGCGAATGCCTTTTTTATATGGGTACGGCGATAAATATCGTCGCGTACGCCGACGAAGCTACCTTTTCGACTCTTCTTCAAGAATCGAAAAGGATACTCGATTACGCCGATAAGCTCGACGAAGACGGAGCCGTGGCGCGCTTCAATTCGGCAGGATACGGTGAAAAAACAGAGCTGGACGAAACCGTTTATTCCATTCTTCTCACCGTAAAAGAAGATCCGTTGACGGACGGATACAATCCGTTGGTCGCGCCTCTGACCGACCTGTGGGGGTTTTCCCCCCGTTTCGGAGATAATTATTTGCCGTCAAAACCGTACGACAGAGAGCGTAACGAGGACGGGAGCCTTCCGTTACCCGACGAAAAATACATCCTCGCTTTCAACTCTCTCACCGATATAGACGGACTCGTCCTTTCCGAAGAGAACGGAAAATACTATTGCGTAAAGAACGTTCCTCCGGTAATCGTAGACGGCAACGAATACGTAGCGCGGCTTGACTTAGGGGGGTGCATAAAAGGCTATTGCGCCGACAGAATAAAGGATCTTTACCTTTCCCTCGGAATAAAATACGGCTACGTTTCTTTCGGAACGAGCAGTATCTGTCTCATGCTCAACAAGACGGGAGACTGGACGGTTTCGCTGACCTCTCCCGACGACGACAAGCAGACGTATTGCAAGCTAAAGCTGCCGTCGGGATGCGCGTCGACAAGCGGAGATTACGAAAACAGCTACCTCCTGAACGGCAAAAGGTATTGCCACATAATAGGCAAAGACGGATATCCGGTAAACAACGTTAGATGCGTCACCGTAACGGGAGAATCGGCGTTGTACTGCGACATGCTAAGCACCGCTCTTATGACGGCAAGCCTCGAAGACGTCGGTAAAAGGGCGGCTGAAGTCAAAGAAAAATCGTACGACGTGACCTATTGCTACGGAGACAATCTGACCGTAGAAAGCACCGCCGTCGTGGAAATAGGCTGAAAATGAAAAACGCGCGCTCCTTTAAGGAAGAAAAATTTTTCAAAAAAGGGGACGTTATAGTTTACGTCGCGATCGCGGTTATTATTGCTGCTATTTTCTCGGTTGCGTTGTTTACCGGAAAAGAGGAGGGCATGACGTCCGCGGAGGTATGTTTCGGCGACACGGCGATATACGTTTACTCTTTCACGCAACGAAAGGGCGAGATCACCGAGGCGGGGAAGAAATACGCGTCGGCGGAGGAAAAGGACGGAATCGTTTTCGTCACGATAAATACCGAAAAAGGAAAAAACGTCGTCGAAATCGGCGCCGACTACATAAAAATGGCGGACGCGGATTGTAGCGGACACCCCGACTGCGTAGAGCGGTTTTTGCCTCTCAAAAAGGGAAACGGAGCTATAGTGTGTCTGCCTCACGACATAAAAATAGTGTCGCACGGCGACCTGAGCGGAGAAATAAAGCTATGAGAACCGCAAAAAAGATAGCTTTGCTCGGAATACTTACGGGACTTGCGCTGATATCGTATATCCTGGAAAGCATGCTCCCGTCTATTTATCTTCCGGGCGCAAAAATCGGAGTAAGCAACGTGTTTTCCCTGCTTACCGCGATTGTGTTCGGATTGCCAGAAGCGCTTATTCTCACTATAGTCAGAACGACGCTCGGTTCTCTCGTGACAGGCAGTCTTTCCGCTCTCGTTTACAGCCTGCCTGCCGGAATAATTGCGGTGACCGTTTCTTATCTGCTCTATCGCGCGACGGGCGACAAGATATCGGTAACGGCTGCGTCGACGGCAGGAGCGACCGTACACAATCTGGTGCAGAACGCCGTGTTTTGCCTGATTACGCGTTCTGTAAAAAGCTTCGTTTTGTTACCTTATCTCGGAGTTTTCGGAGCCGTAAGCGGAATAATCGTAGGACTAGTCGTCCTTTTGATATTAAAAACCGTTCCCGCCTCGGTATGGAATACCGCGAGGGACAAAGGAGGAAAAATTGAAAATACTTAACGGCAAACGCTTTGCCGGAGGGACTCATGCTCCCGACCGCAAAAGCTACACGTCCGACCTGCCGATAGAGCGTATGCCCGCTCCCGACGTGGTCGCGATAAGCCTTGCCCAGCATATCGGCAAGCCGTCCGTTCCCACGGTTAACGTGGGAGACGCGGTTTCTCGGGGACAGCTTATCGGTTCCGAAGGCGGTTTCGTCGGCGCAAATATATATTCGAGCGTCAGCGGTAAGGTAATCGCTTTGGAGGAACGCTGCAATCCTAACGGCACAAAGTCTACCTACGTCGTCATCGAAAACGACAAAAACGACTATACGACGCCGCTACCGGACATGGGAGAGCGGACCGCCGAGAATATCCTCGCAAGAATCCGTCTCGCCGGAATCGTAGGCATGGGCGGAGCAGGCTTTCCCACCGCGGTTAAACTCGCCCCCTCGAAAAAAGCCGATTGTCTGATAATAAACGGCGCGGAATGCGAGCCGTATCTTACCTGCGACTATCGCCTGATGACGGAAAAAACCGAAGAAATTCATCAAGGGATACTGCTTCTCGCAAAAGCTCTCGGCGCGGAAAAAATCTATGTAGGGATAGAAAACAACAAGCCCGACAGCATAGAAAGGTTTTCTCGTTTCGACGACGTAAACGTGGTAAGATTGAAAAAACGTTATCCTATGGGAAGCGAAAAACATCTCATTTTCAGCTGTACGGGCAGAAAGGTCCCCGTAGGAAAGCTTCCTGCCGACGCAGGCTGCGTCGTTTCCAATGTGGCGACGGCGTTCGCCGTATACGAAGCGGTCGAGCTCAACAAGCCGCTCTACGAAAGAGTTATGACGGTATCGGGAAAGGGCGTCGTCTATCCGAAAAATCTCCTCGTTAAAAACGGCACGCCCTTCGACAAAATAATAGAATTTTGCGGAGGTTTGCGCGATTCCTCCGCAATGCTGATAGCGGGCGGTCCCATGATGGGCCCGACGATAATAAGCACCGACCTTTATACGTCGAAAACCACGAGCGGACTGATAGCGGCGGAAAGCGACGAAATAGATATCGCTCCGCCGACTCCGTGTATAAACTGCGGAAGATGCGCCGACGCCTGCCCCATGCGCTTACAGCCTATGCTTATCGATTTTTATACGCAAGCGGGCGATTACGAAAAAGCGGCGCGATACGGCGGAGTAAAGGACTGCATAAGCTGCGGTAGCTGCGCTTTCGTCTGCCCGGCAAAGAGAGCGATAGTCCAGAGTATAACTTTGTGCAAGAAAAAGCTTGCGGAGGGAGGTAAGAAATGAAAAACGTAATAGTAAGCGACACTCCCCACGTAAGGAGCCGTCTGACGACGAAAAAAATTATGCTCGACGTGGTAATAGCTCTTATTCCCTCTCTCGTGGCCGGCATTGTGTTCTTCGGCGGAAGGGGCGCGTTTACCGTCGCCGTATCCGTAGTATCGTGCTGCCTTACCGAATGGATATGGCTGCTTATAAAAAAAGTTCCCGTAAAGAGCGTGTTCGGACAATTCGACTTTTCGTCCCTCGTCACCGGACTTTTGCTCGGTCTTTCGATGCCGCCTCTCGAATACAAGTATTTTTACATACCCTTACTTGCCGGCGTATTTGCCGTCGGCGCGGTAAAAATGCTTTTCGGCGGAACGGGAAAAAATATCGTCAATCCTGCCGTGACGGGCAGAGTTTTCGCCTTTATTTCCTTCCTCGGCGTAATGACTTCGGGGTGGATACAGCCCAACTTCGGTTCCTTGAGCGGAGAAGTGGTTTCCGGAGCGACGGTACTGACCGATTTGCTCGGAGGGACGGCTCCGACCATCACCAACCTTGACCTTTTCCTCGGCACGGGAGTGACGGGCTGCGTCGGAGAAACGAGCAAAATAGCCATTATAATAGGATTCGTTTATCTCGTTATTAAGAGAATAATAAAATGGCAATGGCCCGTTATAGTAGTAGCGACGACCGGACTTGTCGGCGTGTTGGCAAACGGTTGCGATTTTAACCTGTTTTTACCCTATATCCTTTCCGGCGGACTGATTTTCGGGGCGGTCTTTATGGCTACCGACTACGTAACCTCGCCCTCCAACGACCTCGCCCGTTATCCGTATTATATTCTTATGGGCGCGGTTATCGCTCTTCTGCGCGAAGGAACGGGCATAGAAACGGTGAGTTTTGCGATCCTCCTTATGAATCTGGTCGTTCCTTTATTCTCTCTTCATATAAGACCTCGCCATTTCGGAGCGAAGCCCTTGGCGGAGGTTCTCAAAGAAAAATTTTCGGTAAAAGGAGGTAAAAAATGACGTTAAAAACCTTCTTCAAAAGTCAGACGTTCAAGTGCATACTCGTGCTTCTGGCAATAGCCCTTGTGAGCGGAGGACTTCTTTCGATAGCGAGCGACGTTCTGTTCGTAAGCGAAGAGGAAAGAACAACCCGCGCTATAAAATCGATATACGGATCGGAAATCGCTTACGAAACGGTATTCGATTTGGATAAAGCGGACTCCGTACCCGAATACGCGACGGGAGAAAACGGCTTCGTCGAAAAGGTTTATATCCTCGAAGACGGCAACTATCTTATAAAAGCCACGGGTAAAAACGGTTACAAAAACGGAACCGTCTCGATATGGGCGGTCGCTACGGCGACCGATACGGTTACGCTAACGAAAATAACGGTGGCGTCGTACGACAAACAAACGCTTATGAGCAAGTTTGACGGCAAAGTGCTTTCCGACGCGACGCAGGGCGACGTGGTGGTAAGCGGAGCGACGTTTTCGGCGCGCGCGTTCAACAACGCGGTATCCGCCGTACAAAAATACGCGACTGCCGCGTTGATAAACTGACGGAGGTATTTATGGACGGAAAAAAGATAAAAAATATAGCTCTCGACGGATTGTTGAGGAACAACCCTACCTTCCGCTTAGTTCTCGGCACCTGCCCCACTCTGGCTTTGACCACTGCGGCTATGAACGGTATCGGTATGGGACTTGCGGTTACGTTCATTCTCGTTTGCAGCAACGTAATAATTTCTCTCCTGCGCAAGGTTATTCCTTCGGCGGTGAGAATACCGGCTTTCGTACTGATAATAGCCACCTTCGTTACCCTGGTAAGAATGCTTCTCGACAAGGCGATTCCCTCGCTGTATTCCTCCCTCGGAGTATACCTTCCCCTTATCGTCGTAAATTGCATAATCTTAGGCCGGGCGGAAAGCTTCGCCAGCAAAAATCCCGTCGGCTACTCCGCTCTCGACGGACTGTTTACGGGACTCGGTTTTACGTTTGCCCTGACCTTTATGGGAATATTCAGAGAAGTCCTCGGAGCAGGGACTCTGTTCGGATTGCGACTGTGGGACTTTAAGATAGAATTCTTCACTTCGGCGGCGGGCGCGTTTTTCGTTTACGGTCTGTTTATAGCGATATTCAACGGCGCGTATACGAAAATAGAAAGCAAGCTTCACGCAATGAGATACAACGCGTCTTTCGCATGTATCGAGGAGGAGCTGTAATATGGGTACTTTTCTTATGATTATCGTTGCGGCGGTGTTTATAAACAACTTCGTCGTGGTTCAGTTTTTGGGTATATGCCCTTTCCTCGGTCTGTCCAAAAGGACTTCCGACGCCCTGGGAATGGGCGTGGCGGTGACGCTCGTTATGGCGATAACCTGCCTTATCACCTATCCTATATACTTTTACGTGCTCGTTCCTCTCGGATTGGAATTTTTGGAAATAATCGTCTTTATTTTCGTAATAGCGAGCCTGGTGCAGATGCTGGAAAAAGCCATTAAAAAAATAAGTCCCGCCCTCTATAAGGCGATGGGAATTTATCTTCCGCTCATTACCACGAACTGCGCCGTTCTCGGCGTCGCGGAAATGGTGATAGATCCCTCGCAGATGGCGAGCGTTCTCGGCGGAAGCACGATGAATCTCGGTTATTCCGTACTGTACGGAGTATTTGCCGGAGTCGGCTTTACCGTAGCCATCGTTATCTTGTCGGGACTGCGCGAAAAAGTGGATTATCTCGACACGGCGAAATCCATGAAGGGCTTTCCCGTGACTATGGTCACCGCTTGTTTTATTGCTATGGCGTTTTATATCTTCAACCTCATTTCGCTATAACAAAGGAGGAAAAATGATTTTATCTGCTGTAAATTGGGCAAAGCTCGGTATGGTTCTCGGCATAATAGCCGGACTTGCGATAGTCTTTGCCATACTTATATTGATAGTCACGAAAATCTGTCGCGTACACGAGGACGAAAAGGTAATAAAAATTCTCGAAAATCTCGCGGGAGCAAACTGCGGAGGGTGCGGACATACCGGTTGCGAGGGTTTTGCCAAGTCTCTCGCCGAGGGCAAAGCCTGCCTCAACGACTGCAAAGCTACCTCCAACGAAGCGAAAGCGGTAATAGCTAAAATAAGCGGTCTTCCCTTTACCGCGGAAGAACCCACTATGGCGGTAGTCCATTGCAGCGGCGGCGAAGAAGCCGTGGACAAATTCGGTTACGTCGGCAATTCCGGCTGCCACAATCAGATGGTTTTCCACGGCGGCAGAAAGCTCTGCACAACCGCTTGCCTCGGCGGCGGAAGCTGCGAAAAGGTCTGTCCCGTAAACGCCGTCAGAGTAGAAGACAAGCTCGCGAAAGTCAATCCCTCGTTGTGTATTTCCTGCGGAGCGTGCATTATTTCCTGCCCGCGAAACACCATAGAGCGTATCCCGCAAAAAGCGAGAGTCTACGTCGCCTGCAATACCCACTGCCGCGGCAAAGACGTAACCAACGTGTGCAAAAAAGGCTGCATAGGCTGCGGTCTGTGCGCGAAGAACTGCCCCGAAGGCGCGATAACCATGCAAAACTTTCTTCCCGTTATCGACTATTCAAAATGCACGGGTTGCTTTACCTGCGTATCGAAATGTCCGAGAAAATGTCTCAAACAAATAGTCGCGGACTGAATTTATAAACGCAACGATAGATAAAAAGGAAGGTTTTTTCCTTCCTTTTTTATTTACTTTTTATCGTATAATCGGGTTTATTCCGCCGCCTCTTTCGCTGCAAGATAAACGTTGCGACCGAAACGGCGTTTTATCTTTTTCAAAAGCTTGTTTACGTCCTTTTCTTTTCCCAATCCGAAATATTGCAACATCTTAACTAAAGTATTCTGTTGATAACGGCTAAGAATCAACCGCACGTCCTCGCATTTGTCCTGCTCGGCGATTTCGTAATCGCTGACGACTACCGTGTCGCCGTTTTTGACCACAATATCTCCCTCCGTCAGGCAAACGCCGTTTACCGTAACCTTGCAGTTGAATACGTCCTTAAAATTGAGCTTGTACGTGCGCCCCTCGGGCAAAGCGAACGCGCAATCCTCCTTGCCGTAACGAGGCTCGGAGACGCTAAACGTAATTTTTCCGTCCTTCTCCGACACCGAAAAATCGGTGAACGCGTATTCTCCGCGCTCGTATCCGTCGGTGACTCCGTCGTCCTCGTACAGCGAATAGACGTTATCTCCGCGATAAATAAGGATTTCCATTTTTTTAGGATTGCCGCAATCGTTGCTTCCGTCGTCCGACAAAGGAATAATCGCGCCTGCTTTTGCAAGCACCGGTATGCTTTCCAAATCGCGGAACATGTGATTAATTTTATCGCCGTGATAAACTTTGCCGGTAAATATATCCGTATATCTTCCTTCGGGAACCCAAACTTTTGTTTTAGCCATATTTAAGGATTTTTTGATCCGCTCGGTCACGGGACAGACGAGGAGCTCGGAGCCGAAGAAAAATTCGTTCTTTACTTTGTACGCGGCGTCCTTTTCCGGATAAGCGTAATACACGGGCTCGCATAGCGACGTTCCCTCTCTGTGCCCTCTTTCCATAGCCGTATAGAGGTACGGTATGAGCCTGTGTCTCAATCTGAGAAAATCCGAAACGATATTTTCCACGGTTTTCGAATGCTTCCACGGTTCTTTTCCCTGCAAGTCGTGAGAGGTGCTGTGCAGACGGTTTATCGGACTGAATACGCCGAGCTGACACCAACGAAGATATAATTCGTCGTCGTAAATGCCGAGCTGATGCCCTCCAATATCGTGACTCCACCAGCCGTAGCCTATATTGCCGGCTGTCGCGGTCATATACGGCTGAAAACGCAGGCTGCTCCATCTTGTTATGCAATCGCCGGAAAAGCCGAGAGGATAGCGGTGACTGCCCGCCCCTGCGAATCTGCTCAGAATGACTCCCCTGTTGCCGTTTCTGTCGTTGTCAAGATAGTGATAGTGATTGAGCGCCCAAAGCGGATCGAGTCCGGGCACGGTACTCTTTTTGCCCTGTTGCCAGTCTATCCACCAAAAATTGACTCCGTCCTCTTCGTAGCCGTGGTGCAATATATCGAAATACGCGTTTATAAACTCCGATGACGACAGATCGAATTTTACCGTTTTTTTGGTAGCGGGATCTATTCCGACGGCTTTCGCCATTTCTTCGTATTGCTCCTCGAAATACCTCACTCCGCTCGCCGGATGTAAATTGAGCGTTACGGCAAGTCCTCTATCGTGAAGATCTTTCAAAAACTTTTTATAGTCGGGGAAGAGATCGGTATTCCAGCTGTATCCCGTCCAGCCCGGACCTTGTCCTAATCCTTCCGAACGGAACGAACACCCGAATTTATCGTTTATCTTTACCCAATGCCAATCCATATCCACCGTAGCCACGGTAAACGGAATGTCCTTTTTAGCGAATTTGTCGACGACGTCTATATATTCTTTCTGCGTGTACGCGCGATATCTGCTCCACCAGTTTCCCAGAATATACCTCGGCATCATGGGAACCTTGCCGCAGAGAGCGTAAAAATCACGTAAAGCCGCCCGATAATCGTTGCCGTATGCGAACACGTATACGTCGGAATCGACGGTACGGGGTTTTACCTTGCCGTCCTCACCCAACGCCATGCTGTCGTCGGACAGGTAAGCGACTCCCGTTCTGGAAACTATCCCCTTGCCGAGTTTAACCTTTCCCAGTCTCATGTCGAGGGTACGACAAGTGCCTTTCAGATTGCCTTTATCTATGACGGAAAGATTTTTTCCGTCGACGGCGATTTTTACGAAAACCTTGCTTTTCTTCAAAAACACGAATTCGCTTCTCGAAGTCTTTATTACGAGCGATCCGCCCAAATCCTCTACGGTAAAAGGCACGTAAGGAAAATTGCGGAACCAGACCGTCTGCGTCGCTCCGTCGCAAAAATGCTTATTGCGCCCCCTCTCCAATCTGACCAGTCTTTCCGTAAGAACCGTTATTCTGTATCCGTCCTCGACGATACTGCTCCTTTCGTCCGCAACGGGGGAAAACGCCGCCTTGAGATTTTTGTTTAACTCTGCCATAGCTCCTCCTTTATTTTTGGTTTTTTTCGTCCGCTTTTGTTTTTCTGGAAAATCGGCATCCGCAATAATTCTGAC